>JAUMSA010000001.1 GCA_031293105.1 Butyricicoccus sp.
CAGCACGATTTTTATGATTCTTGTGCAAAAGCAACACCTTTTCTTCCTTAATTTGTAATTCCGTTGTTGATTTTCCGTATTTCCGTACAAGTCCAAATGATTTTACACATAAAACCAGCGTGTATGCCTGGAGAAATACACGCTGGTTTACCCGGTTGACAGGTTTTTCCGAACACGATATGCTAGATTTACAACAAACACTGCCCTTAAGGCGCGAGGAGGATCTTCATGCAGCTTTGGAATTTGATCTCGGAAAACCGGCATATCAGCTTTCGGGTCACCGAACAGCCGGACGGCATCCCCACCTGGAATGCCGAAATGGAGATCCTGTATGTTTTGGAAGGCCAGGCCCAGGTGGAAAGCATGGGGCACGTGTGGGTCTTGCACCCGGAGGATTTTATTGTTTTTCAGCCCTATGAGATTCACACCATACGCAGCACATCGTGCCGGACCATTTCGCTTTTTATCTTCCCGGCCCTTTTGCAGCTGCAAAACCGGTATCAGGACACGGCCGCACAAATCGCCTGCTGCTCGGCCAAGCCCACAGCGCCCGACGTCTGCTATCAGGAAATCCGCCGGCAAATGGCCAACCTGCTGTCCTCCTTTAGCCAGAACGCCAAGGAATATCCGCTCTATGCGGATGCCCTGGTTTTGCTGAGCATTCTACAAGAAAACTTTCTCACGCCCAAAAAGAAAGAGCGCCGCAAGGATCAAAATGCCATTGAACACTTGCAGCGCATTGTGCGGTATATGGACGAACACTACATGGACAACCTCACGCTTGATGAAGTCGCCCGTACCGAATTTATCTCTGCCAATTATGTATCCCACCTGTTCCGAAATTACCTCAACACCCCATTCCTGCAATATCTGCGGATGCTGCGCCTGAACCATGCCTACGCCGATCTGGTCAATACCCAGGACAGCATTACCGACATTGCCCTGAAAAATGGCTTTTCCAGCGCCACCCTGTTCATCCGGTATTTTGACGCCATGTATGGCAAAACCCCGGCCAAATTCCGCAAGGAACGGGAAAGCCAGGAGTATTATCAGCCGCTTCTGCTTTCCGATCAGGAGGATATCCTAGCGCCGCTCATGCGCCATGCCAATGCCTTTGAGCAGGAGGGCGCCTATCTGCACAAAAATATGGAGACCCGGGAAGTGTTCGCCGATTGCAGCCGGCAAGGCTGGCAGCGGCCATCCTCTTGGAACGCCCTGATGAATGTGGGATGGGCCAAAGAGGCCCTGCTCGCTCCCATCCAGCAGCAAATCCTGCGGGCTTCCAAGGATTTGGGCTTTCGTATGATTCGGTTTCACGGCATCTTTGACCGGGACATGTATATCTATAACCAGGATGAGGATGGCACGGTCTTTTATAATTTCGATTATCTGGAAATGCTGTTTGACTTTCTGATTTCCAGCCAACTGGTGCCCTTTATTGAATTTGGTTTCATTCCCCCTCAACTGGCATCCGACCCCCACCCGTATTATAATCACGACTCCTGTATTTGCCTGCCGTACGACCTGGAACGATGGAGCAACCTGGTCGAAGCCACCCTGCGCCACTGTATCAACCGTTATGGGCTCAAACAGGTCTTACAATGGCGTTTTTCTCTGTTCAATTCGGTATATGTGTATTATGGGTGCATTTCCGAGGAGGAATGGTGGATTCTTTGGCGCGCAACCTATCAGGCGGTCAAACGGGTGCACCCATCGCTTGCCTTTGGCCTAAACGATGATCTGGGACTGATTGTTCCGCCCCAGCGGGGCGAGTCGACCCGTTTCTGGGACTATATCGAAAACTGCCGGAGCCAATCCTGCCTGCCGGATTTTATCAGCCTGCAATGCTTTTATGGCGATTACTATGCGACCGGCAAAACCGCCTTCGGCAAAGTATATACCCAAAAGGAAATGCCCCTGCCCCACAGCCCGGACGAGAATTATTTATCCCACAAGCTGGATTACCTGACCGATATGCTTCACCAATACCACATGGATCATCTGCCCATCCTGTTTGAAGCCTGGAACTCTACCGTATGGCAGCGCGACTCCTGCAATGATGGCTGCTTTAAATCGGCCTTTCTGGTCAAAAATATTTTGGAAAACGAAGAACGGCTGCAAGCCTTCGGCCACTGGACCCTAAGCGATTTTATGGAGGAGGTGCCGCATAGCCCGGATGTATTCCACGGGGGATATGGGATTTTGACCTATAATGGCATCCCAAAACCCGGATATTATGCCTTGCAGCTGATCCGACTGCTCGGGGATTGCTGCCTTGCGCAGGGCAATGGTTATTTTATCACCCGGGAAGGGGATCAAATCCACATCCTGCTGTATCATTACTACCATTACGACCTGTTGTATCAGCGGCACTACACCCGCCGCAGCGACAGCGTATTCAAATTTGAAAACAGCATCTCCTTTTCCGTTACGCTGCATGGCCTTCTTCCCGGAAAATATAATCTGACTACCCGCAGCATCAGCCGGGATAACGGCAGCTCCTATGACGCCTGGCTGTCCATGTGCGCGCCCGACCATCTGACCCTCGACAAGGTGGAATATATCACAGAATTGTCCAAGCCAAAAATCGAAATCCGCTTGGAGAC
>JAUMSA010000032.1 GCA_031293105.1 Butyricicoccus sp.
CCATGAAACTCAATCGAACCGAATACCAATACATGCTCAAAAAAGAATCTCCGCCGTCGCCGCTCGGGCGCGACATGCTGCTCGCCGGGCTGATCGGCGGCCTGATTTGTGTGGTGGGCGAAGCGGTTTCGACCTTTTATCAAGCGCGCGGCCTGGACACCGAACAAAGCGCGGCGGCGACCGCCATCACCATGGTCTTTCTGGGTGCGCTGCTGACCGGCCTGCACCTGTATGACAAGGTCGCCAAATACGCGGGCGCGGGCACGATTGTCCCCATCACCGGATTTGCCAACTCGGTGGTCTCCCCGGCCATGGAGTTCAAGAGCGAAGGACTGATCTTGGGTATGGCGGCCAAGCTGTTCACCATCGCCGGGCCGGTGCTGGTGTATGGCATTTCGGCCAGCGTGATCTATGGCGCGATTCTGTTCTTTTTCACTTGAGCCCATTTGGGCTCTTTTTTGTTTTTGGATACGGAAAAGGGACCGGCAAAGCCGGTCCCTTTGGGAAACTCAACATTTAAGAACGCATCCCAGATACGAAGTTTTGCAGGCGCTCATAGGAGCAGATGCTGTCCGCATGCAGGATGACTTCGCCCTGTTCGCGCTCGTCGAGCGCCAGATAGCATTCTTTGGCGCGCGGCTCGGCCGCAAGCAGGCTTTGCACACAGTCATACAGGGTTTCCTCGCGGGAAGAAATGGGTTTCATCTGTTCATCACCTCGAGGATAGTATATGGCCTGTCCGCCTTTTTATACCCCAAGCGCCTTGCGCATCCAGATATGCGGGCAGCCCTCTTCGTCAAAGGGCACGCCATAGGGCCGATAGCCCTGTTTTTCATAAAAGCCTTGGGCGCGCACCTGCGCGGCCAACGCCGCTTGGGTACCGCCTGCACGGGCGATGTGCTCCTCGGCAGCGCGCAGCATGGCGGCCCCTAGATTTTGTCCGCGCCGCGTCCGCACGACAGCCAAACGGCCGATGGCGTGGCATCCCTGGCCTTCATTCCAGTAATACCGGCAGGTCGCGGCCGGGGCATTGTCCACAAACAGCACCAAATGCACGGCTTTTTGGTCGATGTCGTCGAATTCCTCGGCAAAGCCCTGTTCTTCGACAAAGACCGTTTCGCGGATGGTGGCCGCCTCAGGCGGCAGGGTGTTGTAAGACCGAATGGTCATGGGTTAGCGCTTGTTGGAACGCTTCCAAATGTGCATCTTTTCGGCGTCTGCGATGAGCTGCTCGCGGAAGTCCGGGTGCGCAATGGAAATCAGCGCTTCGGCGCGTTCCCAGGACGACTTGCCCTTGAGGCAAACCATGCCGTATTCGGTGACGACAAAATGGGTGGACGAACGGGTATCGGTGACGATCGAGCCGTTTGCCAGCGTCGGACGGATACGGGAAGCTACGGTACCGTCCTTCTGCTTGAAGGTGGAGGACAGGCAGATGAAGCTCTTGCCGCCCTTGGACAGGTAAGCGCCCATGACGAAGTCAAGCTGGCCACCAGTGCCCGAGATCTGCTTGATACCCGCGGACTCGGCGTTTACCTGACCGTACAGGTCGATATCCACCGCGTTGTTGATCGAGATAAAGTTATCGATACCGGCAATCACATGCACGTCGTTGGTGTAGTCAACCGGCATGGATGCGCATTCCGGGTTGTTATCCAGGTAGTCGTACAGCTTCTTGGTGCCGGCAGCGAAGGCATACGCCTGACGGCCGCGGTCGATGTTCTTGTGGCGGCCGGTGATCTTGCCCGCCATAGCGATATCGACGAACGCATCGACATACATTTCGGTGTGGACGCCCAGATCCTTCAAATCGGACTCGGCGATCATGGCGCCGATGGTGTTCGGCATACCGCCGATGCCCAGCTGCAGGCAGGCGCCGTTCGGGATTTCGGGCACGATCAGTTCGGCAACCTTGCGGTCCACTTCGGTGGCCGCAGCCGAACCCATTTCGGGCATGGGCGGGTTGTCGCCCTCGACAATGCCGGTCACTTCGGATACATGGATGCAGTCCTCCATGCCGCCCAGGCAGCGCGGCATATTGGTGTTAACTTCGACATAGATCTTGTCGGCTACGTCGCAGACCGCGCGCAGATGAGATGCCTGCGGGCCAAAGCTGAAGAAGCCATGCTCATCCATAGGGGCAACCTGCAAGAAGGCAACATCGACATGGCCGATGTGCTCGCGGTAGAAGCGCGGCAGCTCGGAATAACGCATGGAACCATAGAAGCCAGCGCCGGTGGCGATGAACTTGCGCTCAATGCCCGACATGTGCCAGGAATTCCAGGTCATGTGCGCGGCCGGGTCTTCAATCTGATAGATGGCGGGAGCGCGCATCAGAACGCCGCCGCGGAAGTTGACGTCGGTCAGTTCGGGCAGACGCTTGGCCAGCGCCTTGTCGATGGCGTCCGGGGTGCCGACGCACCAACCGTAATCGACCCAGTCGCCCGACTTGACGACAGCGGCCGCTGCGTCCACGGTGGTCAGCTTCTGGCTGTACAGAGCTTTGTAATCCAT
>JAUMSA010000058.1 GCA_031293105.1 Butyricicoccus sp.
ATTATACCACCTCTATACCGCCTCATTTTCACGATGTTGCGATTTCAGAAAGCCGCCATCTTCGTTTCCGAAAAGCCGCCGGGAGGAGGGAGTTCTCTTGCCATATGTGCTTTTTTATCTGCTGCTGGTCAATCTGGCTGGCGCGGTGCTGGTCGCCGTGGACAAATGGAAAGCCCGGCATCATCGCTGGCGGGTGCCGGAAAAGACGCTGTTTTTGCTGTGTTTTCTGGGCGGCTGCCCGGGCGTTTATCTGACCATGCGCCTTTGCCGCCACAAAACCTTGCACAAACGGTTTATGTGGGGTATTCCCGCCATTTTTCTCTTGCAGATCGGCCTGTTGGCCGCTGTATATTATTTCCGCGAAGGACTGTAAAGCATGACACAATTTATCATCCGACATTTTATCCCGGACGCTGACAACGTGCGGGACGCCCAAGTCCGGGAACGCTATGGCGTGGTATCCGGCATCGTGGGCATTTTCTGCAATGTATTTCTGTTTGCGATCAAATTGGCCATTGGCCTGATTACCGGGTCGATCTCCATTGCCGCTGACGCGGTCAACAACCTGTCCGATGGCCTGTCTTCGCTCATTTCGGTGGTGGGCTTCAAACTGGCCGGCAAGGCGCCGGACAGCAAGCATCCCTTTGGCTATGGCCGCACCGAATACCTGGCCGGTCTGGCCGTTGCCTTTTTGATCGGTTTGGTTGGCGTGGAATTTGCCAAAACTTCGATTGACCACATTCTGCATCCTTCCACGGTTCTGTTTTCGCCGCTTCTCATGGTGATTCTGGCGCTGTCCATGCTCATTAAGCTGTGGATGGGCGCTTTTAACCGCAATTTGGGCAACCGCATCGATTCCACTGTGCTACGCGCGACCATGCAGGACTCGATCAACGATGTCATCACCACCTCGGTGGTCATCATCGGCATGATCGCGTCGCAGTTCACTACCATCCCCGTCGATGGATACATTGGCTTAATTGTAGCGGTCTTTATCCTGTGGTCGGGCATCGGCATCGCGCGCGATACCCTCAGCCCGCTCATCGGCCAGGCTGCCGACCCCGACATCGCCCAAAGCATCGAAGATATCGTGCTGTCCTTTGACGGCATCATCGGCGTCCATGACCTGATTGTCCATAACTATGGCGCCGGCAAATCGCTGGCATCCCTGCACGTGGAAGTGCCCGATTCGGCCAATTTTGTCGCCATTCACGAGGTGGTGGACGAGGCCGAAAAGGCGGTCTGGAAACAAACCGGCGTCTTTCTGGTCATTCATATGGACCCGGTTTCGGTGGATGACGAACACATCCAGCAGCTGCGGGACATGACGCTGGAAGCGCTTGTCAAAATTGACAACCGCTTGACCATGCACGATTTCCGCGTGGTAGATGGCGACCGGCAAATCAATCTGATTTTTGATATTGTCGCGCCCTTTGAATATCAGGGTGAAAAACAGCAACAACTCTTAAAGGATATCCGGCGGGCTCTGCGCGCACGCGACCGCCGTTTCCATGCCGTAATCACCGTCGATCACCAGATGTAACATCCGGGAATAAAAGGAGGAACTTCATGCTACTCATTTATACCGCGCACATCATGGACCCTTACACCGGTCTGGATGGCCTGCGCGATATTCTGATTGATGACAATGGGGTCATCACCCAGGTGGAAAAACATATCGACTGGGCATCGGCCGGACCGGACGTCACTCTTCTGGACGCCAAGAGCCGCACGGTCACGCCCGGATTTGTCGATACCCATGTGCATTTCCGCGACCCCGGGCAGACCCATAAGGAAGATATTCAAACCGGCATGCGTGCCGCCGCGGCGGGGGGCTATACGACTGTGGTGTGCATGGCCAACACCAAGCCGGTCTGTGACAATCTGGAAACGCTCCAATATGTCCAGCAGACGGCGGCAAAAGACCCGATTATCCATGTGTTGCAGGCCTGTGCGATCACTAAGGGCCTAAAGGGCCAGGAACTGACCGACTTTGCTGCCCTGAAGGCTGCCGGTGCACCGGGCTTCACCGATGACGGTGTGCCGCTGCGCGACGCGGCGCTGGTCATGCGGGCCATGGAGCAGGCCGTACAAAACGATACCCTGCTTTCCTTCCATGAAGAAGCGCCCGAATTTGTCGATTCGCCCGGTGTAAACTTTGGCTCGGCGGCTGCTGCCAAGTTCGGCGTACCCGGTGCGCGCCCCATTTCGGAAGAAGTTATGATTGCGCGCGATATCGCCCTGGCGCTGCGCTCGGGCGCGCGCGTGGTATTCCAGCATGTGTCCAGCGCCCTGTCGGTTTCGCTCATCCGGGCAGGTAAGCAGCTGGGCGCCAAGATCTATGCCGAGGTGACGCCCCACCATCTGGCGCTGACCGAGGACGCGGTTCTCGAACATGGGACGCTTGCGCGGATGAATCCCCCGCTGCGCACCGAAGCCGACCGGCAGGCGCTGATCGCTGGTCTGAAGGACGGCACCATCGACATGATCGCCACCGACCATGCCCCGCACGCGGCCGAAGAAAAGGCGCAGGATTTCGCCGCGGCTCCGTCGGGCATCACCGGTCTGGAAACCGCCTTTTCGGTGTGCAACACCGCGCTGGTCAAGACCGGTCGCATGACTCGCATGCAGCTTTTGGCTTGCATGAGCAAAAATCCGGCCCAGATCTACGGCCTAACCGGCAAATCCATCGAGCCGGGCAACCGCGCCGAACTGGCCATCCTGGATTGGGACGCCGATATGGTTTACACCAAGTACCAGTCCAAATCATCCAACACGCCCTTTACCGGCAAACCGCTGCGCGGGGCCGTGCATGGCATTGTCATGGGTGAACGGGCTATCCATTTCGGCTAAACCTTTGGCAATCCCCTACGTGGAGAATAAAGAAAGGATCACGGTGTAACACATGGAAGAAAACGTAAGAGAATTTCCGCAGGCCGCGCAGGCTCCTGCACCCGCCCAAGCCCAGGGGGAACATCGGGCTGCCCCCCGTCCGCAGCCGCGCAAAAAGAAAAAGTCCAAGCGCGCCCGCGTCATGCAGCGCCGGCTCATCGTGCTGGTGCCTGTGCTCATCATCTTTTTTATCATTTTTTCGCTGGGTTCGGCTTGGGGCCGCGGACGCGGTACCAAATTGACCAACGAAAATGTCACCGCGCAGCTGGCGTCGCTCGCCACCCTGTCCAGCACCACCTACCACTACACCAATGTCGAACGGTTTGAAAACGTAGAGGATTTCTACGGCTGGGATGCGTCCGACTATTCCTCGGGCTTTTCGCTGTCCTATTCGGGTGTGATTACGGCAGCCATTGACCCGACCAAGATTCAGGTGGACGTCCAGGGCAAGACGGTGACCATCACCCTGCCGGAAGCGACGGTTTCCTCCAACGAAATCACGCAGGACAGCCTTTCGGTCTATAATAGCAACCAGGGCGAATTTGTCGCCATTCAAGTGACCGATTTTGCCGGTTTCCAGCAGGCGCAGCAGCCGGTTGCCCAGGCGAAGGCCACGGCAGACGGCCTGTTATTCGATGCGTCCGACAAGGCCAAGGCGGCGGCCCAGTCGCTGATTGAGTCCATGGCCGGCGGCAAGGACAAATACCAAATTTCCATCAAGTAAACAAAAACCATCCTTCCCGCAGGGGAAAGGATGGTTTTTTTATGGTCGGTTGCGCATAATTGTGAAGTGAAATATGTCGCTGCGCAGATAATCGAGCGAATACATCAGCGGATTTCCGCGTGAATCGTAATAAGACTGCCGGAAACCAAAAGCATCACATCCTTCTGGGAG
>JAUMSA010000108.1 GCA_031293105.1 Butyricicoccus sp.
GTATAGCATTTTTGGCCAGTTTCGTCAATGCAGTCCCGAAAATTCGTGTTGTTTTTCCTCAAAATGCACAAAAGCCAAGGCGCCGTAATTGACCATTCCACGTCTTGGCTTTGCTGTATGATTTTTAAGCGATGACGGTGCCGGTCTTGCCGTCCAGACCGTCTTTGGCCTTTTCCAACAAGGTGATGAGAGCTTGCCGCCCGGGCGCGGATTCGGCAAATTTGATTGCCGCTTCTACTTTGGGCAGCATGGAACCGGTTGCAAATTGCCCTTCGGCACAATACTGACGCGCCTGTTCGGGCGTCATTCGGTCAATCCACTGCTGTTCCGGGGTGCCGAAATGAATCGCGCATTTTTCCACCGCCGTCAGAATGATGAGTAAATCTGCATCCACCTGCTGTGCAATCAGACAGGAACAGAAATCCTTATCGATCACCGCACTGGCGCCGTGGAGCTGAACCCCTTCCCGTGTCACTGGAATACCACCGCCGCCCCCGGCAATGACTACTTGCCCGGCATTGAACAGCGCACGCACCGTGTCAATCTCTACGATGTCACGCGGCTTGGGGCTGGCGACCACCCGCCGCCATCCGCGTCCGGCATCCTCCATCATGACGTACCCTTTTTCTTTTTGCAGTTTTTCTGCCTCTTCCTGGCTCATAAAACGGCCAATGGGTTTGGTCGGCATCTGGAACGCCGGATCATTTGGATCTACCACCACTTGGGTAATCACAGTCGCGCACGGCTTTGGAATCCCGCGGCTGAGCAGTTCGGCGCGCAGCGCGTTTTGCAGGTCATAGCCAATATAACTCTGGCTCATCGCCACGCAAACGGACAGCGGAATGACCGGAAAGTCCTGTTCGACGACATGCGTCAGTTCATTCATTGCATGGTGAATCATGCCCACCTGTGGCCCATTGCCATGTGATACGATTACCTCATGGCCCTGTTCGATCAGATCGGCAATGGCCTTGGCCGTGTGACGAACCGCAGTCATCTGTTCGGTGAGTGTATTGCCGAGCGCATTGCCGCCCAGCGCAATGACAATTCTCTTACCCACTGTTTGTCAAACTCCTCTCAGAAAAAACAGCAAGGGGCAGAGTTCGGACCCCGCCCCTCTTGTGTCTCGTATCGTTATTCGGCCGTCAGACGGCGTTCTGCCGCGCGGTCGGCCAGCTTTTTGAGCATCGCCTGCGGGTCCTTACACTTGGCAAGGAAAATCATCGCGGCGATAATATAGGGTTTAAAGGATGCTTCCTTGTAAAGCGGTACCCGGTAGCGGTCAAAGACCGAAGCCTCTACTTCACCATCCACACAGGAAACTCCGTTGATATCCGCGGGCAGGCAGTGCAGATAAAGCGCCTTGCCGTCGTGGGTCTTCGCCATCATCTCTTCGGTGCAGCACCAGTCTTTATGTTCGGCATTCTGTGCCAGCAGTTCCTTTTCGAGTGCTTGGATGCCCGCCGTATCTCCCTTGCCATACAGGTCGGTGCGCTTTTCCATGGCAGCGAACGGCGCCCAGCTCTTGGGGTAAACGATGTCTGCATCTTCAAATGCTTCAGCCATGGAATTGACCTTGCGGAAGGTACCCCCAGTCGCCTCGGCATTCTTCTTGGCGACTTCTTCTACTTCGGGCATAACTTCATAGCCTTCCGGATGCGCGAGTACGACATCCATGCCAAAGCGGGTAAACAGGCCAATAACGCCCTGCGGCACCGACAACGGTTTGCCATACGAAGGCGAATAAGCCCAAGTCATAGCCACCTTTTTGCCCTTGAGGTTCTCAACACCACCAAAATGATGGATAATATGCAGCATATCAGCCATGCACTGGGTCGGATGGTCGATATCGCACTGGAGGTTGACCAGCGTCGGCTTCTGCTCGAGAACGCCGTCCTCATAGCCTTCGGTCACGGCATTGACCACCTCATGCATATACGCGTTGCCCTTGCCGATGTACATATCGTCGCGGATGCCGATGACGTCCGCCATAAAAGATACCATATTGGCGGTTTCTCGGACGGTTTCGCCATGGGCGATCTGGCTCTTTCCTTCGTCCAAATCCTGCACTTCCAGGCCGAGCAGATTGCAGGCCGCAGCAAAGGAAAAGCGGGTGCGGGTCGAGTTGTCCCGGAACAGGCTGATGCCCAGACCGGATTCGAAAATCTTGGTGGAAATGTTGTTTTCGCGCATGTACCGCAGCGCGTCTGCAATCGTAAAGACCGCTTCAATCTCATCGTCTGACTTTTCCCAGGTCAGGAAAAAGTCATTTTCATACATTTCCTTGAAATTCAGTGCATTGAGTTTGTCGATATAAGCCTGTAACTTTGCATCCATTGTTCCCATTCTCCTTTTTTTATTCTCCGCAGTACATGCCCGGCAGCGCCGCATAAACAGCCGCACAGCGAACCAAATCAATCTTCCAAGTGTGCTCATTGGGAGCGTGTGCCTGTGCTTCCGCACCCGGACCAAAACCGATACACGGAATGCCGTTGCGCCCCATGATGGTCACGCCGTTGGTCGAGAACGTCCACTTGTCGGTCAGCGGACGCGCCTTGCGCATTTCCTCGGTCGCTGCACAGCCAACACGGGAGCCCCCATACAGCCCCTTGTATGCCGCTTCAAGTGCCTTGGTAACCTTGTGATCTTCTGGAATCACCCAAGTCGGGAAATAACACTCAATCGGATAGACACAACCGGTCCAAGACGGACGATCGTACTGATACATAGAAACGGTCACGTCGTCACCGTATTTGCGGACCGCAGGCAGTGCGCGGATTTCATCCAGACAGCTTTCCCAAGTTTCACCTGCCGTCATGCGGCGGTCGAGCGATACCGCACAGCTATCTGCCACGGCGCAGCGGCTGGGCGACGTAAAGAAAATTTCCGAAACGGTCACCGTACCACGGCCCAGGAAGTTGGCTTCCTTCCATTCGGGATTGTACTTTTCATCGAGCATCTTGACTAGGCCCTTGACTTCTACATCATCCGATGCATCATTTTCATTGAGTGCACGTACATCCTGCAAAATGTCCGCCATTTTATAGATGGCGTTATCGCCGCGTTCAGGTGCCGAACCATGGCAGGAAACGCCCTTGACATCAACCCGGATTTCCATACGGCCACGCTGGCCGCGGTAGATGCCGCCATCAGTCGGCTCGGTCGAAACCACAAACGCCGGACGAACCTTGTCTTCATGAATGATGTACTGCCAGCACAGACCATCGCAGTCCTCTTCCTGCACCGTGCCGGTCACGACAACCCGATACTTATCGTTCAGCAGGCCCAAATCCTTCATAATTTTTGCGCCGTATACCGCCGAAACGATGCCGCCGAGCTGGTCAGAAGTGCCACGGCCGCCAATCTCACTGTCGGTTTCATATCCCTCATAGGGGTCAAACTCCCAGTTGTCGCGGTTACCAATGCCAACGGTATCAATGTGAGCATCAAAACCGATAAGCGTTTCCCCGGCACCCATAAAGCCCAGAATATTGCCCATGGGGTCGATTTCAACCTTGTCGAACGACAGCTTTTCCATCTCCTGTCGGATACGCTCCACGTGACCCTTCTCCCCTGCACTTTCGCCCGGGATACGTACCAGTTCACGCAGGAACTTCGTCATATCCGCCTGATATCCTTCCGCGGCTTTCTTGATTGCTGTAAAATCCATGTCGATCTCCTCCACTCAATTTTCTTCCGGATAGGCGCCGCCCCAGACGATTTTCTGATAATTTACAGGGTCGGTATCGCCCTCGGTCGAGAACATCAAAACCACACTGTTTTCGTCCAATCCCAAGGCGTTCTTTAGTTCCTGATAAGCTGGGTTGGTCAGCAGCGTGGAAACCAAGCCCATGCCGACTGCGCCTGATTCGCCGGACACAACCTGCGGGTCGCCCTTGACCGGCGCACCCAGCATCCGCATTCCCTTGGCCGCCACCCAATCCGGGCAGGATACAAAGAACGATGCATGATTTTTGAGAATATCCCACGAAATCGTGTTCGGTTCCCCACAGGCCAAGCCCGCCATAATGGTTTGCAGATCGCCTTCCACAAACCGCGGCGCACCGTCTGCTGCCTTGGCACCCTGATACAGGCAATCAGCCGCCTGCGCTTCCATAACTGTGACAATCGGTTCACAGCCTGCAAAACGGTTGGCGAAGTAGCCCTGTACCGCACCTGCCAAACTGCCAACACCGGCCTGGATAAAAATATGTGTGGGTCGTTCCACGCCATATGCCCGAAGCTGTTCATCGGCCTCGCTTGCCATGGTGCCGTAGCCCTGCATGATCCAGGAGGGAATTTTTTCATAGCCATCCCACGCCGTATCCTGCACCATCACGCCATGTTCGGTCTGTTCGGCCAACGTATTGGCACGGCGTACACATTCATCGTAATTGACATCTTCAATCGTGACTTGTGCGCCCTCGCGCGCGATGTTATCAAAGCGCGACTGCACCGACCCTTTGGGCATCAGGACGACGGCTTTTTGGCCCAATTTATTGGCAGCCCAGGCCACACCTCGGCCATGATTGCCATCGGTTGCAGTGAAAAATGTCGCCTGTCCAAAATCCCGGCGCAGGTCATCACTTGTCAAATAGGCGTAATCGGTTTCGGAAACGTCTTTTCCAATTTGGTCCGCAATATAGCGCGCCATGGCAAACGAACCGCCAAGCACTTTAAATGCATTCAAACCAAAACGATAACTTTCGTCCTTTACAAAGAACCCTTTGATTCCCAAATGCTTAGCCATTCCATCCAATTTGGCCAACGGAGTTACCCGGTACTGCGGAAAGCTCTGATGAAACTTTCGTGCCTTTTCCACATTCTCTAATCCCATCACCGCAAGCTGACGGTCATCGGTGTGGGGCATTTGATTTTTCACCCATTTGATCTGGTCCATCGTTGTTGCCTCCCTATGATCATTGCCGATGGCAAAATCTTCTCTTGCCTTTATTTTATCATTTGACCAATGAAAGTCAACGGCATTTTCAAAATATTTTTCATTCCATCTAAAAATTTTTTTGATCGCTTTTGTGCACCTTGTCAAACTGTCATATCCAAATACTAAAAAATATTCTTTTGCCCTAAAATTTTGTTGCAATCCGAAAAATGGCATGCTATGATGATACCATCATTTCGCAAAGAGGAGG
>JAUMSA010000187.1 GCA_031293105.1 Butyricicoccus sp.
TTGGATGAGATCGTGCAGACACATTTTGGAATCAAAAAAGCAAACGAAAAGCAGGCCGTTTACGTACAATGAGGCGAACGGTCTGCTTTGCTTTGTCTCCAATCAAACTGCCCTACTTCCGAAAAAGGAAAAGATTTGATATACTAATACTGATACGTAATTTAAAACGCATGAAATAGTAGCAGTATGGCCTGTTTTCATATCTGCTATCGCGTTTTTATAATAGGGGGAAATGACATGCCGGATATGAAAAAAGAGCAGGAGCGTGACGAGCTGCATCGCGCCATTTGGGCGATTGCCGATGAGCTGCGCGGCGCGGTAGACGGCTGGGATTTTAAGAACTACGTGCTTGGCACCATGTTCTATCGTTATATTTCGGAAAACCTGTGCAATTACATCAACAGTGGCGAAATCGAAGCAGGAAACGAAGATTTTGATTACGCTGCAATGTCTGATGAGGAAGCAGAGGAAGCCCGCGAGGGTCTGGTCGAGGAAAAAGGCTTTTTCATTCTGCCCAGCGAGCTGTTCTGCAATGTGCACGCCCGTGCTGCTGGAGATGAAAACTTAAACGAAACGCTTGAAACCGTATTCCGTCACATCGAGGAATCCGCAAAGGGCAGCGAGTCAGAAAACAGCTTTGCCGGATTGTTTGATGATTTCGATGTGAACAGCAATAAATTGGGGGCTACCGTCGCCAAGCGCAACGAAAAGCTGGTCAAACTGCTGAGCGGTGTGGCAGATATGAAGCTGGGTGATGTAAAGGATCACGACATCGATGCCTTTGGTGACGCCTATGAATATCTGATGACCATGTACGCCAGCAACGCCGGAAAGTCTGGCGGAGAGTTTTTCACTCCGGCGGATGTATCCGAGCTGCTGACCCGTCTGGGGACCGTGGGAAAGACCGAGGTCAACAAGGTTTACGACCCTGCTTGTGGTTCCGGTTCTCTGCTGCTTAAAGCAGTAAAGGTGCTGGGGCATGACGCGGTGCGCAACGGCTTTTATGGGCAGGAAATCAACATTACCACCTATAACCTGTGCCGTATCAATATGTTCCTGCATGATATCGGGTTTGATAAGTTCGATATTGCCTGTGAGGATACACTGACCAACCCGCAGCACTGGGATGATGAGCCCTTTGAACTCATCGTTTCCAATCCGCCCTACTCAATCAAGTGGGCCGGGGATGACAATCCGCTGCTCATCAACGATCCGCGGTTCTCGCCTGCTGGTGTGCTTGCTCCCAAGAGCAAGGCGGATATGGCGTTTATCATGCACAGTCTCAGCTGGCTTGCGTCCAATGGCACAGCAGCGATCGTTTGTTTTCCCGGTATTCTGTACCGGGGTGGTGCGGAGAAGAAAATCCGTAAGTACCTGATCGACAACAACTTTATCGACTGCGTGATCCAGCTGCCCAGCAACCTGTTTTTTGGCACGTCGATTGCCACCTGTATCATGGTGCTGAAAAAGAACAAGACCGATAACAAAACTCTATTCATCGACGCCACCAAAGAGTGCATTAAGGTAACGAACAACAATAAGCTGACCCCGGAGAACATCGACCGCATTGTGGATATCTTTGCAAATCGTACCGAGGAGCAATATTTCTCCCATCTGGCAGCCTATGAGGAAATTAAAGAGCAGGAATATAATCTCTCTGTTTCCACCTATGTGGAGGCCGAGGACACCCGGGAAAAGATTGATATTGTACAGCTCAATGCAGAGATCGCTCAGATTGTGGCCCGGGAGGAAGTTCTGCGGGAGGAGATCGACAAGATCATTGCAGAGATCGAGGTGGACGCATGAGTAGATTGGATGAGCTGATCCAGCAGCTTTGCCCGGATGGGGTGGAGTATAAGAGCCTGCAGCAATGCACAAAGAAAATAGAAAATATTAAATGGAACTCTACTTCGAAAGAGTATCAGTATATAGACTTGTCTTCTGTTGACAGAGAAACAAACCGGATAACTGAGACACAAACAATCACAGCTGATAATGCACCGAGTCGAGCACAGCAAGTTGTTAGAGCAGACGATATTCTCTTAGGTACAACTCGGCCAATGCTGAAACGGTACTGCATGATTCATGATAATTACGACGGTCAAATCTGCAGCACAGGATTTTGTGTTTTGAGAGCAAATGAACTCGTTTTGCCTGGTTGGATCTATCATCAGATCACATCAACAGATTTTTTTGCTTATGTTGAGAAGAACCAGAAGGGGGCCAGCTATCCTTCGATTTCTGATGCCAATGTAAAAGAGTACACTATTCCGGTTCCTCCACTGGAAGTCCAGCAAGAAATTGTGCGGATTCTGGATCAATTCACAGAACTCACCGCAGAACTCACCGCAGAACTCACCGCAAGAAAAAAGCAGTATGAGTATTATCGGGATGAGTTGTTGACATTCGAAAGTATGACAAAATTATGTGCATTAAAAGATGTATGCCTTTCCATTGCGGATGGAGACCACATGCCCCCGCCTAAATCTGATTTTGGTGTCCCATTTATTAC
>JAUMSA010000203.1 GCA_031293105.1 Butyricicoccus sp.
CAGTTACCGCTTTATACGCACTGGGATTTTTAATTGTCATCGCAGAAGAGCCGCCACCGTCGAGTGCTACAGCCGAAACACAACCCAAACTGGTCAGCTCACTGGCAAGTTGCTTGGCCGTCATACCTCGGCTATAGCTGGATTGCGCACCATCGACTTCATATAATACGACTTTTCCATCATTTCGAACACCAACTGCTGAACGGGCAGCAAGCGATGTGCCCGAGTCAATCCCGCTGGTTGTGACGGTACCGTTCGTAATCAGGGTCTTACCGCCCACTGCATACAAAACATCACCCCAGCGCGGGTCATTGGTCTCAAACGTAATCGTGATGCGTTCTCCAATCTGGAAATCGACCCAAGGCATGCTGGTACAGTCATCCCGACGGGACAGAACCATCTGATTTTCTCCGATAGCAAATGAATCACTGCCTGACACCTTATCTACAACGGTCAACGTGATCGGTTGGCCGATCTTCAGGGTGGAGAAATCATCGTATTCCATGATGATGCTTTGGCCTGGAGACCCAAAATGGGTTGTATCTGAGTAATAGCGGTCGAGCAGGCAAAGTCCACGCGATGTCCGGGTTTTGTTATAGTCGAACACAGCGATCTTGCCGCTTGCACCCGAAACAACGATATTGGAAATTGGGTCCCCAATAATCGCCGAACCATCGGCCATAAAGCCGACGGCAGCTTCCCAGTCGGTGGAGGAGATAACACGTCCGTTGTCAATAAACAACCCAGTCGGTACACCGTCCGAAAATGAGAAGAAATCGGCATTGATGCCGCCAATCACATCATATCCTTGCGATTCCAGCGACGAGGAAATCTGGGAAATCGATTTCCGGCTGCCATAGAATTGTTCACCCGAACGCACACCGATCGGAGAAACCGATGCATTCGGGGTGTAAGTGATGATCGAGGCTTTTTGTAGACCGCTGTCGTTATAACCTTCCTGTCTGGAATAGGTGGTACCAATCCCAATTGGATACGAATATGTAAATCCACCGGATAATGCCGCAGCCGAGCCAGTCAACAACATAGCTCCCGTCAGGCAAACGGCCAATATCCGTTTTGCTTTTGAAAATCGCATAACCAATTCCTTTCCTAACATGCAGGGGCGGATATTTAAATGCTTTGCAATAACCGGTCGATCAACTCGCTGAGCCGCGGGCTGCGAACCGATCGATCGGATACACGATGGTAAATATTCTTCCGTTCATTGTAAAGGCGGCGGGTTTCGGCCAATTTATCCGGACTTTGATCTAGAAGCGGTCGGTTGGTCGAACCCGAAAGATTCTTGACAATACGGAAAAATGGGGTGTTTAAGTGGATCAAAAACCCATTTTCCTTGATAATTGCCACATTTTCTGGCCGCAGTACCGCGCCGCCTCCAAGTGATATCACAGCTCCTTCTGTTGCACAAATCTCCCGCAAATACTGAGTCTCCAAATTCCGGAAGCCCGCTTCCCCTTGGGCTGCAAAAATCTCCGGGATGGTTTTGCCGGATTTCTGCTCCAAATAGGTATCGGCATCAATGTGGGGTAAACCAGTCAGACGGGCGAGTTTGCGCCCTACCGTTGTTTTGCCACTTCCCATAAATCCACACAGTACGATGTTCTTCTTATGATACCGCTCATGCAAACGTTTGACCGCCATTTTGGCTAAAACACGACGTGCAATCTGATCGTATACCGTGCTTTCAAACTGAGTTCCATTCCAAATGGTCTGCGCGGCCGCAGCCTGCATGACCAACATATAAATACCATTTCGGGTACGGGTTCGTTTGTTGGTCGCCAGACGCATGGTTGATGTCTGCGGCGGATTATAAATGGCATCAAACACGTACTCGGTTTTACGCGGGAGGAAATAAAGCGGCTTTTTATCCTCTTGCGGGAACATACCGAGTGGTGTGCCGTTGACAACAATTTGAATATCCCGCGGAATTTTACGCCGGGTACAGGTATAGATTTTCGCATGGGGGAGACACACCAGAAGCTGCTGCCGATCCTGCTCAGCTTTATCCCGATTCCGGCCGGTAATATAAAGCTGTGCGCCAGCGTTCGCGCAGTGATACGCCATCACGCTGGCCGCGCCACCATAGCCCAGCATCAGGACTTTGCGGTTGCGCAATTCGACTCCATCTTTTTCTAAAGACGCGGCAAAGCCAAAGATATCGGTGTTGTAACCAATCGCACCTTCTTCACTAAAATGTACCGTATTCACCGAATGCAGGTCCATCGCACTTTGATCGACCGCATCCAATAGAGGAATAACCGCCCGCTTATGCGGAATGGTCAGGTTGATACCTTGGAGCTTTTGCCGTGCCAAATCCATGGCTTCGGTCAATTTTTCCGGCGGAACCGCGACGGCGATATAATCGGCATCCACCTGCGCTGCTTGGAAAAGTTGTTCGTGCAGTTCCGGACTCATGGTGTGGCCAAGTGGCCATCCAAACAGACCAAATGTCGTCCGTTTTGGGGTAAACGCCTCAAATTCTTCATAGGAAAGCAACATTTCTTACCCTCCCAGCGCCGAAAGTGTATCGAAGAAATTGGGATAGGAAATAGCAACCACATCCGGATTGACGATTTCGCTCTGTCCCGTACAGCCCAACGCACAAACGGCCATGCTCATCGCAATGCGATGGTCATGATAGGTCTCAAAGGCAGCGCCATGCAGCGGTTTTCCGCCGCGGATAATCATACCGTCTTCGGTTTCTTCGACATCGGCACCCGCGCGCGTCAGTTCAGTCACCATTGCAGCAATGCGATTGGATTCCTTGACCTTCAGCTCCTGTGCATCGCAAATGCGGGTTTCGCCTTCGGCGAAGGCCGCGGCAACTGCCAGAACCGGCAATTCATCAATCAAACGCGGGATGAGGTCTCCACCAATCGTGGTACCATGCAACTTGGATGCCCGGATGGTCAAATCGCAAACCGGTTCCATATCATCCCGCTCATTGGTCATGAGGATGTCGGCGCCCATGTCGCGCAGTACATCCAAAATACCAGTGCGGGTTGGATTGATGCCAACATTTTGAATGGTGATTTCCGAACCCGGAACGATAGCGCCCGCAACCAGAAAGAAAGCAGCCGATGAAATATCTGCCGGAACGGCAATGTCCTTAGCTTGCAAATCCTTGGG
>JAUMSA010000301.1 GCA_031293105.1 Butyricicoccus sp.
TCCTCCTGTAATTTAGATTACATCTTGCGATGCACATCCATTATACAGGGGTGTCTGACCGGCGGCGCGGGTGTCTGATTTGAGCGGTTAAAGTGTCTGACGGAGACGGTCAAGCTGTCCGTCCCGGGGCGGCGTATTCAGAAAGTGGCTGAAATGCGGTTTTGTGGAGACCAGAAAACTCTTCCCGACGGAAGAAGGCACACCACAGGGCGGCACGATATCGCCAGTACTGATGAACATGACCTTGAATGGCCTGGAGCGCATTCTAAAAGAGAAATTTCCCCTGAGACGGACGGTAGCAGGTAAAACTGTTTATGACCAAATCAACTTCGTGCGATATGCCGACGACTTTATCGTTACCGGGAAAAGCCCGGAAACTTTGCGCAACGAAGTCATGCCGCTCATCGAGGACTTTCTGGCGAAGCGCGGCCTGCAACTCTCAGAGGAAAAAACGGTAATCACGCATATCAGTGATGGTTTTGATTTTCTCGGGCAGAACATTCGAAAATACAACGGAAAACTGCTCATTAAGCCATCAAAGAATGCGATAAAATCCTTCCTCAAAAAAGTGCGGACTATCGTTAGGGAGAACAAAACAGCCACACAGGACTTGCTCATCCGCAAATTGAATCCTGTCATTCGTGGTTGGGTCAACTACCACCGCTATGTAGTTTCTGCGGATATTTTTGGACTGGTTGACCACAGGATTTTCGAGAGCCTATGGAGATGGGCTTGCCGCAGACACAAACGAAAAGGTAGGAAATGGATTGTCAGCAAATACTGGCACCATATCGATAACCGGACGTGGACGTTTGCAGCAGAACCTGCTTTCCGCGGTAAAGATTTCGATGAAAAATACCTCAAGCTGGAATACGCGGCAAACACCAAAATCATCCGATTCAGGAAAATTGCCGCCGAAGCCAACCCATTCGATGAAAAATGGACGGGATATTATGAGGAACGCGACGGAGAAAGAATGCTGAACAGTACTAAAGGACGGGAAAAGCTCGTTAAAATCTGGAACAACCAGAAACGGTGCTGCCCCGTATGCGGAGAAAGAATTACATCCGAAACAGGATTCAAGACGCATTTTAACACCGAAAACAACCGGAAATGGCCCGCTATTATGGTACATCCCTGGTGTCATCGAAATCTGCATGAGCCAAACTACTTGATTTGAGCCGGGTTTCGTTTTATACGAGGCCTTACGATAGGCTTGAGCCGTATGACGGGAAACTGTCACGTACGGTTCTTAGGGGAGGGGCTGGCAGCAATGCCAGTCTCTTACCCGACACGTTTCCGACAATAATTGGTGCGATACTCCCGACAAAATGTGGCTGTGAACTCCCGACGCTAACACAATGCCTATACCATCCAAATCGAGGGCGAGTCCATGCGAAAACGCAAGGGCATCCCCGAGTAATTCCCCGCATGGCGGTCTGGTGCACCGTGCTCCCGGCCGCCATGCACCATTTCCGCGGAATCAGTGCACCATTCCGGCGGTGGCGATGCACCATCATCCGCGGTCAAGTTGCACTTTTGGGGCGGCATATGCATTTGTGCACGTTTTAAACCGTGTGACGCATGAAAGGCAACAAAAGCTATCGGAAAAATCCGATAGCTTTTTGTTATGAGAAGACAGTCAATACAGATCTTCTACCATGTTCATAATTGCACCACGGAGACATGGCTCACGCAGATTCCATTGAGTAAGGTCGGCGTAATAATAAGCCTCATAAGGATAATCAATATTATGCTGCGATGCTAGATAGGCATCCATATACAGGACTGCATTTCGCGACCAAGTGGGGGGCTGCCAGCCATTTTCCGACAGCCAAACATCACCATCAGAAGAAGGGGTTGCACGGCGGATTCCAAAGGACTTATCCAGATTAAAGAAAATCTGATATGCTTCCTCATATGTCACCTTTCCGTTGGGGTCGAATTTACCGTTTCCGGTGCCATTCATGATTTTCAGCCCGCTACACAAGCTCACTGCATCATAGAACCAATCCTCTGGCTTGACATCAGAAAAGGTTGCGGCCTGCGCCTGAAAGCCGCTGATATCCAGTTTTTTATCGAACACACCGGGGTGAGCAAAGTGCTTGGTCAGGATATTTAATACAACCTGCGCCATTTCAGCACGAGTGATATTGTCATTAAGTTTCATATCCGTAGTTTTGTCAAAGTAAAAAGCGCCGGTATATGCTACATAAGGGGAATATACAATCTGGAAGTTGGAGTCCTTGTAGAGTTTTTGTGTGGTCGAGCCGTTCCACTCGTTTTCTTTAAATTCCTGCAAGCCAGCAATATCATTATGCTGCTCTTCCATCAGATTAGAATTATCTACATAGACCCCAGAATCGATAATCACGCTGTTGGGATCAATTACGCATCCCGTGTTTTTGTCCTGATCGTAGATAACAATAGAAAAATCCGTATTACTAGTAAAGCCTAACTGGGTAACCGGTCCGCCCCCAAAATCCCATGTTGGATCATACACTTTTCCACCAGCAAAGTCTTGATCGTTTCCCGCCCAGCCATACCATACTCTGATGTTAGAGGGGGACGGGAAATTGGTAAACCAAGTTGTTAACTCATCCGTAGTTTGTGTAACCTCCGCTCCATTTTCCAGCAGCGTTATATTCGCGGCATAAAGCACGGAATTCTCAGAAATCGAGTATAGACCAGGCATACTGTGCTTAAGGTCATAGATGCTGCTGATCGGTTCCGCTT
>JAUMSA010000313.1 GCA_031293105.1 Butyricicoccus sp.
GGGAGAAACCGCAATGGCATCTGTTCGGATTTCGCAAGCTTTTTTACTAGATTTTCTCGACCTTTACAGAGTCACTATCCGCGGCTATAATGAAGAAAAACTCAAAAGGGGAAGGATTATGGAATGGAAAACCATTGAACAAACCGTATGGGAGCGATTAGCAGCCGAAACACGTCCCATAGTATTATATGGAATGGGGGACGGAGCAGATAAAATTTTGCGGCAATTTGCCCGGTTCGGTATTTCGGCTTCCGGTGTTTTTGCCAGCGATGAATTCGTTCGCGGCCATAGTTTTGCCGGCTTTCTGGTTCGGACGCTCGCACAGACGGTTGAAACCTTTGGCGAAGATTTGGTGATTGTCTTATCGTTTGCCAGCCAGCGTCCAGAGGTGCTGGAGAAGATTTATCAGCTGGATGCACAGTTCGATTTGGTCGCGCCCGATGTTCCGGTTGCGGGCGATGGCTTGTTCGACCGGGCGTTTGCCGATGCCCATGCAGCGGAGTTGGATGCGGTAGCCGGATTACTGGCCGATGTCCGTTCTCGACAAGTGCTGGACGCGATGATCTGCTTCAAATTGACTGGGAAAATTCAATATCTGCGCGACGGAGAAAATGACAAGGTAGAAGCCTTTACAAATATATTAAAACCATGCAAAGAAGAATGTTTTGTCGATCTTGGGGCCTATAATGGAGATACAATCTGGGAGCTTTTGTCTTATACAGAAGGGCGATTTGCTTCCATCACAGCCCTGGAACCAGACCGTCGAAACTATCGAAAGTTAAAAGCCTTTACAGATGACTTGGCTGGACCTATACACCTGGAACAGGCGGGCGCTTGGGAGAAAGACTGCGTTTTGACCTTTGCGGCCAAGGCCGGACGAAACTCGAGGCTGTCTAATAAAGGGGTGGAAACCACCATGCGTGCGGTGGACAGTGTTTTGCAAGGTGCCCCTTGCACACTCCTGAAAATGGATGTCGAAGGTGCTGAGCGGGAAGCCTTGGCAGGGGCCGCTCAGACCATTGCGCGATGGAAACCACGGCTGAACATCGCTTGCTATCATCGCAACGAAGATCTGTTTGCCCTGCCGCTGCAAGTACATGCACTTTGCCCAGACTATGCGCTGTATCTGCGGCACCATCCTTATATTCCGGCATGGGATGTGAATTTATACGCCCGATAATCAAATTGGGGCTGGAAATCCGACAGCTGCGCGTGTATACTGAAAAAGGAAACCCGTGTTTCCAGCAAGAAAAAAACAAGGAGAGATCATTATGGGATGTTTTTACTGTGACGAGCACCATGAGGGCCGCGAAAGTATTATGTTCAAGGTCGGCGAAATGAAAGCCGGTGTTTTGTATCTGTTCAAAGATCAGGCACATAAGGGCCGTTGCGCGCTGGCGCTCAAGAACCATAAGAAGGAACTGTGCGAGTGCGACGAACAGGAACGCCGGGATTTTGCTGACGATCTGGCTGCGGCATCGGGCGCTATCAAAAAGCTGTGGGGCTGCACCAAGCTGAACCTGGGCTCGTATGGCGATACCAACCCGCATCTGCATTTCCATATTGTACCGAAGTATGAGGGCGGTTTTGAATTTGGCGGCAGCTTTGCCATCACCAACCCGGAACCCGTTCTGCTGAGCGATGCCGAATATCAGGAAATGATTGACGCGCTCAAAGCCGAACTTGGCATGAAATAACCACGGAAATAAAAGGACACCCGAAATCGCTCGTTTAAGCGCGATTTCGGGTGTTTTTTCGTTTCTTGCGGCAACACGGCAGGGGGACAGTGGCCTGTCTCAAGTTCTAACGTAGTGAGGGAAGAAGATGCTCGTCGGTTTCTTCAAAGAGGAAGAAAGAATTTTCAGCATCCGCGGTGTTTGGGGTGTTGGATAACCAAATGCTGTGGCAAATATTACTGCTGTCTTCCGGTAAAAGGACCAAATAGGGCCAGTGGCTTGTTGTCACATCCTGTGAACCAAACCGGTCGGCTGTGGTGTCCTGTGTGCAGGTATAGGATTGCCCATCATAGGTCACATCGGTTACAATCGGGTCGCCTTCGACGGTATAGGATATAATGCGCAGATGCGCCGGGATGCCCTGCGTATGAGCCAGATCAATGAACGAATCCCGTGCGGACAGATCGGTGTCCCCGCCGAGTGGTCGTTCGTAGACGCCGCATTCGACCTGTTGCACCTGGGTAGCGGACAGCGTTTCGCGGAACAACAGCAGGGTGTCCGACGTTTTGCCTAACTCAGTCAGATGAGTGCAGACGTCATAATTAGCGCCGGTGAGATACCAATAACGGTAAAAGGCGGTGTTTTCATAAGTTTCCACCGGGGTAAGCTTCGCCCAATCACTGGTTTTAGTTTCCTGGGTGGAGTAAGGGGTGGAGGGCACCTCCATGGTGCAGGTAAATGCTGTACTGTCGAAGGACAGATCATAATCGATGGACACGCCTTCGATAGACTTGCAAATGACGCGGACGGAACAAGGCCGTCCAGCGGCAGAAAGCTCGGCAAAGGCGGTGAAGTATTCGCTGCCGTCCGGGTCTTCCTGGCCCACCGAACATTCAACGATACCGCAGTTTACACCTTTGTCGGAACCAGGATTGGACTGTACGGAGTTGGATGGCTGGTCTGGCTGCGGTAAGGCATGGCAGCCGGTGAGGAGCAGCATGATTAGTAAGAGCAGTATCTTATATTTCATCGCAATCATCTCCTTTGTTTATTTAGACGACGCAAAGCGGCAAAAAGTTCCCAGCTTGGCAGCAGGAAACTGGGGGAAATGCCGAAACCGGCCCTTTGCATGGAAAAAGGCTAGGCAAATGGCCCGGGGTGCGGTACAATAAAAAAAGATTTATCATACCAAATGGAGGGTTTTCACAATATGGACGCAAAAGAGAAAGCACTGCTGGCCCATGAAAAATGGCACGGTAAGATTGAAGTCATTGCACGCTGTGAGGTTAATTCCAAGGAAGATTTGTCGATTGCCTATACGCCAGGTGTTGCCGAACCGTGCTTGAAGATCAAGGACGATCCGTCGATCAGCTATAAATACACCCGCCGCGGCAATTTGGTCGCGGTCATCACTGACGGCACGGCTGTGCTGGGCCTGGGGGATATTGGCCCGATTGCCGGTATGCCGGTCATGGAAGGAAAGTGTGCCCTGTTCAAGGCTTTTGCGGATGTGGATGCGTTCCCGCTCTGCGTCGCGTCCAAGGATGTGGATGAAATCGTTCGTACCATTCAGCTGATTTCCGGTTCGTTTGGCGGCATCAATCTGGAAGATATTGCGGCGCCCCGCTGCTTTGAGATCGAGCGCAAGCTCAAGGAAGTGTGCGACATTCCGGTGTTCCACGATGACCAGCATGGCACGGCCGTATGTTGTGGGGCAGCGCTCATCAACGCCTGCCGCCTGACCGGCCGCAAGGTCGAGGACATCAAGATGGTGGTCAACGGCTGCGGTGCGGCAGCCATTGCTGTGACTAAGTTCCTGATGTTCCTGGGCGTTCAGGATATCACCATGGTCGAGCGCTTTGGCATTGTCTGTGAAGGCGATGAGCGGCTCAATCCGGCGCAGGCCGAAATGGCGCGGGTTACCAACCGCAGCCATATGACCGGCACTCTGGCTGATGCGGTCAAGGGCGCAGACGTATTCTTTGGCATGTCGGCGCCGCAGGTCCTGACCAGCGAGATGGTGGCGACCATGGCCAAGGACCCCATGGTCTTTGCTATGGCCAACCCGGTGCCCGAGATCTGGCCCGAGGATGCCAAGAAGGGTGGCGCAGCAGTCGTCGGCACCGGTCGGTCGGACTACCCCAATCAGATCAACAACGTGCTCGCCTTCCCGGGCATTTTCCGTGGTGCGCTCGATGTGCGCGCAAGCGACATCAATGAGGAGATGAAGCTGGCCGCGGCCAAGGCGATCGCTTACGTGGTGCCGGACAGCGAACTGACTCCCGAGCACATCATGCCCATGGCCTTTGACAAGGATGTCATCCAGGCAGTCGCCAAAGCGGTTGCACAGGCTGCGATTGACAGCGGTGTAGCACGTCTGACACAAACGGGCGAGTGTTGATAAATTCCTGGGTAAAGTTTTGTAAATTTCGATTGACTTTGCCTAGGGAGTATCTTAGAATAAGAAATATACCAAGCATGGTGTGAACTGTGAAATGTGGAAGCCTGCTGCAAAAGTAGGCAGTCACAGTTCGGCAGGACGTCCCAAATGAACGGGGCGAATGCGAGATTTATGGAGGTAAGAAATATGTTGGATCCAAAGAAAGTAAAATTGGGTATCTGTCCGATCGGCTGGTCGAATGATGATATGTGGGACCTGGGCGACGAAAATACCTTCCAACAGTGCATTTCGGAAATGAAGCTGGCAGGTTACGACGGCTGTGAGGTCGGCCACAAGTATCCGGAGGATAAGACGGTACTCAAGCACATGCTCGATGTGCGCAACATGACCATTGCATCCAAGTGGTTCTCTTCGTTCCTCGTAGACAAGCCGTACGAAGAAGTAGAAGCTGAATTTGTGAAGGAACTCGAATATCTGTCCTACGTTGGCGCAACCGCAATCAACGTTTCCGAGCAGTCCGGCTCCATCCAGGGCATGATGGACAAGCGCATCCTCAAGGACAAGCGCATCATGAACGATGAAGAGTGGGATCGCTTCTGCACCGGTCTGAACAAGCTGGGTAAGCTGTCGCTGGAGAAGTACGGCATCAAGACCTGCTTCCACCATCACATGGGCACCGTTTGCCAGACGGTTGAGGAAACCATCCGCATGCTGGAGAACACCGATCCGAAGTATGTATTCCTGTGCTTCGACACCGGTCACTTCACCTTTGCTGGCGAAGATCCGGTTGCTGTTCTGGGCAAGTTTGCGGACCGTGTCGGCCATGTTCATCTCAAGAACATGCGTATGCCGATCGTTGAGAAGGTCAAGAACGAAGACTGGTCCTTCCTCAAGGCCGTTCGTGAAGGCGCATTCACCGTACCGGGCGACCCGGACGGCTGCGTAGACTTTGACGCTGTATTTGATATTCTGGACAAGGCCAACTACGAAGGCTGGATCATGGTTGAAGCCGAGCAGGACCCTGCAAAGGCCAATCCGTTCGAGTATTCCAAGATGGGCCGCGAGTACATTACCGCACACACCGGCTTGGGCGGCGAAGTGGTTCTGAAGTAAGTTTGTTTTTATAAAGAAAATCCCGTTCCGGTTTGGAACGGGATTTTTTGTGCTCAGAACTCTTTTTTACTGTAAATCAGACAGGAAATCAGATAGGATAGAACAAACAGCACCACGCTGCACACCAGTAAAAGGAGCAGAAACCAGACGGAGCTTAGTAAGGACAGCAGACCTTGCAGAATTTGTTCGTTGTTCGTTTCAATTGTATCCATCAGCAGAGGCAGAAGCACAGCGGGCACGATACAGACCGCTATGATAATGAACCGTGCTTTGTTTGGGCCGAACTGATAGAGGACCGGAAGAAGGATAGCATTGAGTAGCAGCACGATGGTCAGTGCCGCTAGAACGGCGATGATTGCGCCCTCATACTCTTCCATGTTGATGAAAAAAGAACAGACAAAGCCGATCAGGATGGAGCTAACGGCAACGGCTGCGCAGGTCAGGTACCGTCCGCGGACGATACCACGGCGGGTCACCGGAGCGGAGAGTAGCATGGATTCCCAGCCCGACTGCTCGCTGAGCGAAAACATGCTGATGGGCAGCAGAATGGACATAAAAGCCGGATAGAAGAACGCAAAGTAGATGGATTTCTGGACAAATGCGAAAACCATCATGATCGCGAACACACCCAATAACGTTTTGAGTTGTCCGCGGAGTAGGTAAACATCACTGCGAAACGATGCAAGCATGAAAATACCTCCTTTACTGTGTTACCGCATAGCGGGTCAAAAAGAGCATGATTTGGTCTATGGAAGCTGGTTCGGCCTGCAATCCTGTTGGCAGACGGCGCGGGTCGACCAGAACTTCGGTACCGAACTGGTCGCGCCGCTCGGCATAGACCGTGTCGGGGGCGAACGACTGTACAGTTTCCGGAGTGCAGCGCAGAACACCGTACGATTCATTCATGTCCAGCAGAGATTCGCTGAACAGCACCCGCCCTTCGTGCAGGAAGGTGATGTAATCGGCGATTTTTTCCAGGTCGCTTGTGATGTGTGAGGACAGAAGGATGGAGTGCCCTTCGTCCTGCATGAAGTCGCGTAGGATGTCGAGCACCTCATCGCGCACGACCGGGTCCAGACCGGAAGTCGGTTCGTCCAGGATGAGCAGGTCGGCGCCATGGCACAGGGCGCAGGCGATGGATAATTTCATGCGCATACCCTTGGACAGGTCCTTGCACGGTTTTGCGGGGGCGATGCCGAACAGGTGCAGATAGTGCTCGAATTGATGCTCATCCCAGTTCGGATAGGCCGAAGCGAGTACCTTGCCGGTGTCACGGGCCCGGTAAGTCGCCGGGTGCATGGTCACTTCGCTGACCACGCCCAGCCGCCGTTTGATCTCCAGTTCCTGACGGCGCGGGTCCATCCCCAAGATAGAGACTTCGCCGGCATCCGCCCGCAGCAGGCCGAGCAGCAGTTTGATGGTCGTTGACTTGCCGGCGCCGTTCTCGCCAATCAGACCCATCACCGTGCCCGAAGGCAGGGAAAAAGAAATGTCGTCTAAGGTGAATTTGGGGAAGCGTTTGGTCAAATGTCGAATTTCAAGTGCGTTCATGGTCGGTATCCTCCTCGTAGAGTAAAGACAGAAGATCGGTCAGGTCACTAAAAGATAAACCGTTGAGTTTGGCGCGCTGGACCGCAGCGCGCAGGTCGTTTTCGATCAGACGGAGTTGTTCCTCCCGAATCAGGTCGCTGTTCAGGCCTGCGACAAAGCTTCCCTTGCCGGTCACGGTACGGATGTATCCGTCGCGCTCCAGTTCCTCATAGGCACGCTTGGTCGTGATGAGGCTTACGCGCAGCTCCTTGGCGAGAAGTCGCATGGAAGGCAGGGGAGAATCGGCGGCAAGCTGGCCGGAAATGATGAGGGCCTTGATCTGCTCGGCGATCTGTTCATAGATCGGAACCCCGCTGGTGTTGGAAAGAATGATATTCAAAACCTACCTCCTTATGGATGCGCCGGATGGTACCGGTTCGGCGTAACTATTGTATATACTAAGT
>JAUMSA010000345.1 GCA_031293105.1 Butyricicoccus sp.
GTATAAGTGCAGAAAATCATAGGACTGCAACAGCATGTAGTTAAATTCAATAAAGCTCAGACCTTTTTCCAGACGGGACTTAAAGCACTCAGCCGTTAGCATGCGGTTGACCGAGAAATGTACACCAACTTCCCGTAGAAAATCCATGTAATTAAACTTTAAAATCCAGTCGGCATTGTTCATCATCAATGCTTTACCGTCGGTAAAATCAACCAAACGGCGCATCTGCTTGCGGAAGCATTCTGCATTGTGCTCAATTTCTTCCTTGGTGAGCATTTTGCGCATGTCGGTTTTGCCGGTGGGATCACCGATCATCGTGGTGCCGCCGCCGATCAGAGCAATCGGCCGATGGCCAGCTTTTTGCAGACGGCTCATGACAACAAGCTGCAAAAAATGTCCAACGTGCAGACTGTCCGCTGTTGCATCAAAGCCAATATAGAATGTAGTCTGGTGATTATCCAGTAAGTCCTGGACTTTTTCTTCATTGGTGCATTGCGCGATCAGCCCACGCGCCTTCAGTTCTTCAAAAACGGTCATATTTGATAAACTCCTTTTTGTAAATTGCAATTGATCGCTGCGTTATGTTAAGGTGCGCGTTCTTTAAAATTTTCATGAATGATAACCATAGTATACATCCTCTATTTTTGTGATGCTTGCAGCAATTCCCGCGCATTTTTGCAGGAAATCTCGGTGATTTGGTCACCAGAAATCATGCGCGCAATTTCCTCCACTCTCTGCTCACCGGTAATTGTTTGCACATTGGTATATGTTCTATCCTCATGAACACTTTTGGTAATCAGCATGTGATGGGCGCCCATGGCTGCAATCTGTGGCAAATGGGTTACGCATAGTGTCTGTTTTTTACTTCCAATCTCCGCAAGTTTATGTGCGATTTTTTGCGCAGCCCGACCGGATACACCGGTATCAATCTCATCAAAGATGAGTGTATCCACAGGTTCTTGTTCGGTTAAAACATTTTTCATCGCCAGCATGATGCGGGATAATTCGCCGCCCGAAGCCACTTTCGAGATGCTTTGCAGTGGTTCACCGGGATTGACAGAAATCAGAAATGATACCCCATCAAATCCTTTGGAGTTCAGTTTGCTACCAGTTTCCATGCGCACAGCAAAGCGTACTTTGGTCATATCCAAATCGGATAATTCCGCAATGATGCGTTTTTCCAAAATACCCGCGCTTTCCCGGCGCTTTGCGGAGATAGCACGCGCATCCTCACGCGCCTGGGCCAAAAGCTCCTTGTACTCTTGCAGCAAGGCTTCTCTGGTCCCATCGGCAGACTCCAACGTATCGAGTTCCACCTGAGCGGTTTGCGCATAAGCGAGGATGTCTCCGATGTTGGGACCATATTTGAGCTTAAGGCGATAAATGAGGTCCAAACGTTCTTCAACAGCCGTTCGCTCTTCCACGGAAAAATCGGTTCGGGAACGGATTTGGGATACGGCATTGCGTAGATCCAGAGCCAAATATTTCACTTCTTCCGCGCGCTCGGACAGGTCGCTCAATTCACAGGACACATCCGCTAAACTGCCCAAATGATTGGCCGCATCGCTCAACAAATCACAAGCGCCAGTCATATAGTCCTCTTCCCCGTCCAAGGCTTGAAAGGCTTGTTCCAGTGTTTGTACCAGACGTCCAACGTTATCAAAAAAAGCCTTGCGCTCGGTCAGCTGCTCTTCTTCCCCATCCACAAGTCCGGCCTCTTCGATCTCCTGCACATGAAAACGCAGCATATCCAAGCGCTGCAAACGTTCCTGCTCACTCTTATCCAAATCATTGATTTGGCGCTTTAAAGACAAAAGCCGCTGATAACGAGGTTGATAGACTTGCAAATCTTCCTGCAAACCTGCAAAACAATCTAAAAAATCGATGTGACATGTTTCATCCAACAATTTTTGCCCATCATGCTGTCCGTGAATGTTAATCAAATAGGGGCCGATTTGTTTTAATACCGAAACCGATACCGGTTTCATATTAACACGACACACAGATTTTCCGTCCGAAGAGATTTGCCGCTGGATATGGATACTGTCCTTTTCCTCTCCATCCAATTGATTTTCATGCAGCCATTGGGATAATTCCGAAGAAACATTGGAAAAAACAGCACTGACAAAACCTTTGGCAGCTCCGGAGCGAATGAATCCTTTACCAGCCCGTTGCCCCAAAATCGCGCCAATCGAGTCAATAATGATCGACTTACCGGCGCCGGTTTCACCAGTTAGGATGGTCAGACCGTTTTCAAATTCCAAATCTGCCCGTTCAATGACAGCAATATTCTCAATATGAAGCAGACTGAGCATATTTTTACTTCCAATCTCACAATAAGGTTTTTTGCGCTTCCGAGCAGAACTGACTGGCTACACTTTCGTCGCGCATGACAATAAACACGGTATCATCGCCGCCCAGTGTTCCAATGACTCGCTTGTCACGCATGGCATCTATCGCCATCGCAGCTGCCTGTCCTAGACCAGGCAACGTTTTAATGACTACCATGTTCTGTGCATAGCTGATTTCCGTGACACATTCTTTAAAAATATTCCGCAGTCGATTGGTGAAGCTATTCTCCACTTCTGAGGTCGCCACAGCATAGCGGTATTTTCCGGTGGTGGAGGACAGAATTTTAATCAGTCGCAGCTCTTTAATATCACGGGAGACGGTCGCCTGTGTGGTGGTATATCCCAAATCGCGCAAATGTTCCGACAGTTCTTCCTGGGTTTCAATTTCAAATTGGTCAATTAAATCTAATATTTTAGCTTGCCTCTGAAATTTCATCTTCAATGCCCTCCGTCGGAAAGTTTTTTTCGCAAGATATGATAAAAGCTTTTTCCCTTAATTCGAATCAGTCGTGTGTCCAGTTTGGAACGACGTACAATTACAATATCATCCGGTCGGACTTCCATGCCGCCATCTCCATCTGCCGACACACAAACCGCGCTGCCATCCAGCCCTGAAGCCGTTACCGCAATTTCACGCTCGGGAGAAAATACAAAGGACTTTGCCTGTAAAGCATGGGGACAAATGGGAGTGACGGCAATATTCTCAGCTGATGGTTCAATAATCGGCCCGCCTGCGGCCAAAGAATAGGCCGTCGTGCCAGTAGGCGTCGCAATAATTACTCCATCACCGCGAAAGCCGGTAACAGGAACACTATCGGCACTGATATCCACGCGAATCACATGAAAGGGATTGTGTTTCGTGACAGTGACATCATTGAGCGCAGTCTGCGAATAAACAACATGACCCTTGCGGAGAATGGAAAGCTCCAACATCATGCGACTGTCGATTGTATATTCTTCCTGCAATACCTTGCGGATTAAATCGATTTCCTCTCGTTCCAGTTCGGTCATAAAACCAACATGACCAACATTGATACCCAAAAGAGGGACTTGATGTACGGCAGCTTGGCGCGCGATTCGCAAAATCGTTCCATCACCGCCTAAAGAGAGAATAAAATCTGCCTGCGGAATCGCATCCGCACTATTTAAAAACGAAATCTTTGGATTATCCGGAACCAAGGTCTCGGCTTGAAGCGGCATCATAATACGTACATCAAATTCTCCAAGGATTTGACAGGTATCCTGTATC
>JAUMSA010000348.1 GCA_031293105.1 Butyricicoccus sp.
GCTCAAGGACGTATCCCTGCGCGTGAGCGAGACCGACACCACCGATTCCTTCCGTGTGGCCGGCCGCGGCGAGATGCACCTGTCCATCCTCATCGAAAACCTGCGCCGCGAGGGCTATGAGTTCCAGGTCGGCGCACCCAAGGCGATGATGAAGGAGATCGACGGCGTCAAGTGCGAGCCGATCGAGCGTATGATCGCCGACGTACCGCAGGATTCGCTTGGCTCGGTCATGGAAAAGATGGGTTCGCGCAAGGGCGAACTGGTTTCCATGAACCCCAAGGGCGACCGCATGCGCGTGGAATTCCTGATTCCGGCGCGCGGCCTGTTCGGCTACCGCAGCGAGTTCCTCACTGACACCAAGGGTGAGGGCGTCATGAGTTCGGTGTTCTACGAATACCAGCCGTACAAGGGCGAGATTCAAAAGCGCAACCTGGGCGCCCTGATTGCCTTTGAAACCGGCGAAGCGGTCACCTATGGCCTGTACAATGCCCAGGAACGCGGTACGCTGTTTATCGGTGCGGGCACCGACGTTTACGAAGGCATGATTGTCGGCTGCACGCCCAAGGACGACGACATCGCGGTCAATGTCTGCAAGAAAAAGCAGCTGACCAACACCCGTGCGTCGGGTTCGGACGATGCGCTGCGCCTGATTCCGCCGCGCCAGATGTCCATTGAGGCCGCTTTGGAGTTCATCGGTGATGACGAACTGCTCGAAGTGACCCCCAAGAGCCTGCGCATGCGCAAGAAGATTCTGTCCAACCAGCAGCGTATGAAGAAGATTCACGGCTAAGCCGTTAGAAAAAGGAGAGTATTCCCCATGAAAAAGGTAATTTCCAGCATTCTGGCCCCGGCGGCCATTGGCCCTTACGCCCAGGCAAACGAAGCCAACGGTATGATCTTTACTTCGGGTCAGATTCCGCTCCATCCGGAAACCGGCGAGCTGGTCGGCACCACCATCGAGGAGCAGACCGAGCGCGTGATGCAGAACCTCAAGGCCGTGCTGGCTGAGGCGGGCGTCGGCTTTGACCACGTAGTCAAGACCACCTGCTTCCTGGCCGATCTGAACGATTTTGCGGCGTTCAATGCCGCATACGGCAAGTATTTCCCCGAGAATGCACCGGCACGTTCGTGCTTCCAGGTGGCTGGCCTGCCTAAGGGTGCCAAGCTCGAAGTGGAAATGATCGCGGTGAAGTAAAGCAGGGCACTGCTCCTGTATCCGCAAGCTTTTGAAAAGGCTTGACCGAAACTTGAAAAGCCCTCGGAATCTCAGATTCCGAGGGCTTTTTGGTTTTATTTCTGCATACCCATGACGATTTTTTCGGCCGTGATGGGCAGTTCCCGGATGCGTACACCGCTCGCACGCGCGACCGCAGCTGCAATGGCCGGGGACGGGGTATTGATGACCACTTCGCCGATCGACTTGGCGCCGAACGGGCCGGAAGGCTCATAACTGCTTTCAAATTCCACCCGCACCTTGCCGATGTCCAGCCGGGACGGGATTTTATACTGCATAAACGAATTGGAATAGTTGACACCCTTGGCGTCGTAGACGACATCTTCATACAGCGCCATGCCGATGCCCTGCACCAGACCGCCTTCGGTCTGCACCCGGGCGAGGTTGGGGTTGATGGGTGTGCCGCAGTCGACGCACGCACAGTAATCGACCACATCGACCTTGCCGGTTTCGGGGTCGAGCTCAATCTCGGCCGCACCAGCCATAAACGGCGGGGGCGAGGTGGGCGAGGAATGGCTGACCGTTGCGGCCAGTTCGGTGTTGCTGCCGCACTGGCCCTTGTAGGCCACATCCTTGCGGGTGACGAACCGCTCGGGATCGGCCACCGCATAGACCTTTTCGCCGTCAAACTCGACCTCCTCGGCCGAAAGGCCGAGCATCTGTGCGCCGGTGTCCAAAATCTTGCCGCGCAGTTCGTCGCAGGCCTTGACGCAAGCCATACCGGTGACATAGGTGGTCGCTGACGCGTAGGAGCCCGAGTCATAGGGCGATACGTCGGTGTCCGACGCATAGACCGCAATGTCGTCCATCTTGCAGTCCAGGCAGTCAGCCGCCATCTGCGCCAGGATGGTGTCGCAGCCGGTACCCATATCGGTGCAGCCGATGAGCATGTTGTAGTCGCCGTCGTCGGCCATGCGGATGGTCACCGAGCCGACGTCTACCCCCGAAATGCCCGAGCCCTGCATGGCCATCGCCATACCGACCGCGCGGATTTTGCCGTTCGGCAGTACGGTGGGTTCCAGTTTGCTGTCCCAGTCGATCATCTGCTTGACGCGGGCAATGCACCGGTCAAGCGCGCACGAGGTCGCGGTTTCGCCGTAGTAGGCGGGCATCACGTCGCCCTCGTGGATGATGTTGTTTTCTCGCAGGACAGCCGGGTCCATGCCCAGCATGTCGGCCAGTTCATTGACCGTGGATTCGATGGCGAAAATGCCTTGGGTCGCGCCGTAGCCGCGGTATGCGCCCGCCGACAGGGTGTTGGTATACACCACATCCCAACGGAAGCGGAAGGCTTCCTGCTTGCCGTACATCGGGATGGGCTTGTGGCCGGACAGGCCCACGGTTGTGGGGCCGTGTTCGCCAAAGGCGCCCGTATTGGACAGGGTATAGAGGTCAATGCCGCGGATGGTGCCGTCCTTCATCGCGCCCAGGCGCACGGTCAGTTCCATGGCATGGCGCGGGGAGGAGGCGATCATGGATTCATAGCGGCTGTAGATAATCTTGGCCGGTTTGCCGGTCTTGAGCGTGACGATGGCCGGATACACTTCGGTCACGACCGTCTGCTTGGCGCCAAAACCGCCGCCCAGACGGGGCTTGACCACGCGGATGCGCGATTTGGGGATGTCCAGCGCATGGGACAGGATACGGCGCACATGGAAGGGCACCTGGGTCGAGGAAATGACATTCAGGCGGCCATAGGTGTCCAGCTGAGTATAGGTGCGGAAGGTTTCCATCATGGCCTGCTGGTTGGGCTTGGTGCGGTAGGTGCGTTCGAGCACAATGTCGCAGTCGGCCAATACGGCGTCAATATCGCCGTTGCCGTCCTGACCGGACGCGCACAGGTTGCGCGTGTTGTCCGCCCCAACCGGGCAGAGCGATTTCCAGCTTTCCTCCGGGTGGATGAGCGTCTTGTTGTCCTTGGCGTCGCGCATCTCCAAAATGGCGGGCAGGACTTTGTATTCGACCTTGATAAGTTTGAGCGCCTTGTCTACCGCCTGCTCGGTTTCGCCGGCCACGATGGCGACCGCGTCGCCCACAAAGCGCACGCGGCGGTCGAGGATCAGGCGGTCATAGGGCGACGGCTCGGGATAGGTCTGGCCAGCCATGGTGAAGCGCTTTTGCGGCACATCTTCATAGGTGAGGATGCACGCAATACCGGGCACCTTGGCGGCAATGTTGGTATTGATATCGGTGATGAGTGCATGTGCGTGCGGGGAACGCAGCACCTTGACGATCAAGCACCCGGCGGGTGCAAGGTCATCGGTATAGACCGGCTGGCCGGTGGTCAGGGCGTGTGCATCCGATTTGCGCACGCCGGTGCCGACATAGGAATTCATAGGTCAGCCCTCCTTCTTTGCGTTCAAATAGGCGTGGATGGCACGCAGTTGGCCGACATAGCCGGTGCAGCGGCACAGGTTGCCCGCCAGGTATTCCCGGATGGCATCCTCGCTCGGGTCGGTCAGTTCGCGGGTCATGGCAATGATGTTCATAATCAGCCCCGGTGAACAGAAGCCGCACTGTTCGGCGCCTTGGTCGGCCAGATAGCCGCCGATCTCGGCGGCCTGCTCCTGAAGCCCTTCCAGGGTGACGATGTCGTGGCCGTCGGCCCGCACGGCGAGCACGGTGCACGAGAGCACCGGCTTGCCGTCCATCAGCACCGTGCACAGTCCACAGTTGGACGTTTCACAGCCGCGCTTGACCGACAGGCAGCCCTTTTCGCGCACATATTCCAGCAGCGGCTGGTCGGGTGCGACCGCATCTTCGATTTTCTTGCCGTTTAAAGTAAACGAAATCAGCACTTTTGCCATGGGTCACACCTCCTTAGCGCACGCGGTCAGCGCGCGGCGGGTCAGCACGCGGCACAGATGGCGGCGGAAATCCGCGCTGCCGCGCATATTGGATGCAAACGAAACTTGTCCGGCCACATATTCGGCAAAGGCGGCCGCGCTTTCTTCGGTCACGCCGCCCGTGAGCAGGCCGTCGGCATCCGAAAGGAGCGTGGCACGTTGCGGGCGCGCGCCAATGGCCACGCGCCAGCCGTTGTCGCGGAAATCGGCCGGGATTTTGCACACCGCGCACGCAAGCACCGGAAAATCGGTGGCCGCTGCCCGATGGGTCAGGTAATACGCCTTCTGGCCGCGCTTGGGCAGCAGAATGGCGGTCAGGATGTCGCGGTCATAGGGCTTTTGGACAAAGTCGCACAGGGGCATGGTGCCGCCGTGGAACAGATGCACTTCGGCGCCCAGCGACAAAAACAGGGTCAGCGGGTCGGAAAAGCCGAAGCGCGCCCAGATGGAGCCGCCAATGGTCGCGCAGTTACGGAACTGAACGCCCACGATGTGGCGCACCGATTCGGCGATGCAGTCGCCAAAATAAGCGGCCAGAGCCTCGCTGGTTTCGAGCTGCCGCAGGGTGACCATGCAGCCGATGCGGAAATGGTCGTCCTTTTCCTCGATCTGGTCCAACCCCAGGCCGGACAGGTCAATAGCCGTCCGAATGGTGCGGCGCCCCATTTTGAGCCATCCGCAGCCGCCCAGGATGGTCGCGGTCTTTTTTTGGTTGAGCGCGTAAGCTTCTTCCAGGTTTTGCACCTTTACATACTGCTCGATTGTGAACATTCCCGATTTCCTTTATCGTTCTTTCTAAAAAAATACAGACAAAAACCACGCCGTCCGGGCGCGATTTCAGAAAAACGCAATATATGCAATATATATTGT
>JAUMSA010000033.1 GCA_031293105.1 Butyricicoccus sp.
GTGCTACACTATACAAATGTAAACGCAATTATTACATCAATTATTGTAGCGGGATTCCCTCAAAATATCAAGGAAAATCCATGCTAAAATCGACATATGCAGAAAGAGGTTTGGCATGAAAGCGGTTCAAATCAAACGTTATTCCAAAGAGATCGATACGGTACTCCAGGACATTCCGCGGCCGGAAATCTCGGATTCCGAAGTGCTGATAAGGGTCAAGGCGGCTGCTGTGAATCCATTGGACTGGCTCATCCTTTCAGGAAGCGTCAGACTAATTCAGGATTATGCCATGCCGCTTACCTTGGGAAATGAATGCTCTGGAATTGTGGAAGAGGTAGGGCGCGACGTCAAGGACTTTCAGAAAGGGGACGCGGTGTACACCCGGCCTCCTTTGGAAAAAATTGGTGCGTTTGCGGAGTATGTTGCGGTCCGTTCGGATGCAATTGCCAAAATACCTGCGGGATATACGTTTCCTACGGCAGCCGCCATCCCCTTGACCGGTTTAACCGCATATCAGGGCATTGTGGAGGAATTGGAGGCAAAACCGGGCAAGACCATATTGATTCCGGGTGGTTCAGGCAGTTTGGGACAGATGGCGGTACCCATCGCAAAGGCGCTGGGACTCCGTGTGATTGTAACCGGAAACGACCGTGCACGGGAGCGATTCCTGCACATGGGCGTTGACCGATACATCGATTATAAAAAAGAGAATTATTGGGAAACCGTATCGGAGATCGACTATGTGATGGACACGTTAGGGGCGGCCGAGTTTGCCCATGAATTATCGGTGTTGAAGCCCGGCGGGCGGCTTTTAAGCTTGCGAACTGGGCCGAACAAAGCGTTTGCCATCCGCCATCACTACACTGGATGTAAACGGCTGCTGTTCACATGGGCGGGAAAGAAATGTGATGCGGCCGCTAGAAAACAGGGGAAGGAATACCGTTTTCTGTTTGTGCGCTCGAACGGTGCGCAGCTAAAAAAAGTCACCGAAATTGTGGAAAAGAATCAGATCGTACCCGCTATTCATCCGCAAATTTTTACCATCGAGCAGGCGAATGACGCGCTGCGTCTGGTAACACAGGGGCGGCTCAACGGCAAAGTCATCCTACAGATGTAAGGGAGGAGAGTTTCAACATGCAGATTTTTGAAATTTCGTTCAGTCCAACCGGGGGCACCCAAAAGGTCGCAGCAATCATAACAAGCGCGTTGGAAGGCACGGTTACATCGGTGGATTTGGCCAACAGCCAAACGGATGCGCACACCCTTACCTTGACACAGGAGGATGTTGCGGTGATTGCCGTGCCGTCTTATGGAGGGCGTGTTCCGACCTGTGCGGCCGAGAGGCTGGCGATGGTGCATGGCAATCAGGCCCGCGCGGTATTGGTTTGCGTGTATGGAAACCGCGCCTATGAAGACACTTTGGTAGAGTTGCAGGATACCGCCAAGCGGGCCGGTTTCCGCGTGATTGCGGCTGTTGCTGCCATTGCGGAGCATTCAATTGTCCGCCGGGTAGCGGCGGGCAGACCCGATGCGCAGGATATCCAGACCCTTTCGGCGTTTGCTCAAAAAATCCAGCAAAAAATTGCGGCAGGAGATACTACGGAGCCGGATATCCCCGGCAATCGTCCGTATAAAAAGGCCGCAGGGGTCGGCATGGTTCCCAAACCGACCCGCGCGTGCACGCAGTGCGGTGTGTGCGCTGCGGCATGTCCGGTGCAAGCCATTGACCGGAAGAATCCGAAAAAAGTAGACGGCCATGCCTGTATCTCATGTATGCGCTGCATTTCCGTATGCCCGCATGCGGCCCGCAAAGTCAACTCTGTTCTGCTGTCGGTCGCCGGACTGGCGCTGCAAAAAATGTGTGCCGAACGAAAAAACAGTGAGCTGTTTCTTTCCTAACAGACGATTTGCCTTCTCCCAGAGCGGATGTTAGTCTGTTGTACCGCTTGCCGGAATATGTTATACTTTGGTTATAATCCATGACAAGGGGAGCAGTAAGATGGAGCTGCGGACACTGCGATATTTTTTAACAACGGCAATCGAGGGAAATATTACGCGTGCGGCGGATGTTCTGCATGTAACGCAGCCCACGCTCAGCCGGCAGCTGATGGACTTGGAAAAAGAGCTGGGCACTACCCTGGTGCTGCGGGGGAAAAAGGGCTTGACCTTGACGGATGATGGCCTGTTTTTCCGGCAGCGTGCGGAGGAGATTGTGGAACTGGCCGACCGGCTGGAACAGCGGTTTGCTGAAAAAAGCGAAGATGTCAGCGGCTTAATCACGATTGGCGCAACCGAATCCATTGGCAGCCGTATGCTGGCCAAGTTGATTTGCGGATTTTCCGAACGGTATCCACTGGTTCAGTTCCATTTATATAATGAGATGGCGGACAACATCAAAGACCGGCTGGACAAAGGGCTTGCCGACATCGGCCTTTTGCTGGAACCGGTGGATGTGCACAAGTATGAATACCTGCGCCTGCCCCAGAAAGAAACCTGGGGGATTCTGATGCGCGCCGACCATCCGTTGGCCGATCGGAAGCAGATTACACCAGACGATATCATCCCATACACGCTGATCCTGCCGCTGCGGGAAAAGGTGCGAGAGGATATCCTCAACTGGCTGGGTAAGGAGGAAAAGGATCTTCGCATCCCACTTGGTTACACCCTGCTTTCCAATGCGGTTTTGCTGGTGGAAGAGGGACTTGGTTGCGCTTTCTGTCTGGATGGGGCGCTGGCCGTGCGTAGCAGCCCAAACCTCAGATTTATCCCGATCTATCCGGAAAAAACCACGCGAAGCGTGCTGGTATGGAAGAAAAATCAGCTTTTTTCACCCGCAACTGCGTTGTTTATTCAGGAGATCAATATGATACGCGCACAACAATAGAAAACGTGCTTCAAGGCATCAAGTCAAAT
>JAUMSA010000056.1 GCA_031293105.1 Butyricicoccus sp.
GCTGGATGTCCAGCAGGTCGAGCACCGGGCCCGCACCCTTGTACTGCGGCAGTTCTTCCACATGGATGTGGGCGGTCACCGTGTACCAGCCCTTGTTTTGGATATCCGGGAAGCGGTCACCCGCGTTGCAGGCAAAGCCCAAAAACTGAATATCCTCCGCGCAGCAGACCATGCCATGGCGGCCGGGCACAATCCAGCCCTTGGGGAGCTGGGGCGTGACCAGCACATGCGCCTTAAAGCGCACGGTCTTGCCGTCGTACTTCTGCGGCTCGCTGCTCGCGTCCACATACCACAGGCCGAAGTCCTCGTCCTTGATGTCGATTTCGTCGGCATCCAGGTCAAACGGCATGACCATATTGTCGCGGTAATCCTCGGAATTGCCGTCCACGTCGTCCAGGAAGATGGTCGCCCGCGGGTTCATGGCGCGGATGTTGCGCTGATGCAGGTAGTCCTTATCCTTCTGGGTGCAGCGGTTGAAGACGATCAGGTCGGCAGACGTGATGTGCTCAAACATCTTGGGGCCTAAGTTGTTGGAATACAGTTCAAAGGTCGGCCCGCAGACCGACGCGACGATCTGATACAGTTCCCAGCAGTTGGGCATCACTTCGTCCACAAAATGCCCCAAATCCCACATGCCGTTGAACTCGATCACGACACGGTCGGGACTTTCGGCCTCGTGCGCTTTTTTGAGCGCCGCCGTGGTCAGCTCATCCTCGTCGTCCACATCGACCAGGACAATGTTGTATTTCTCCAGAAATTCCTCATCGTATTCCTCGATGCCCTCCTCGCAACGGATGAGCAGGGTCTTTTCATCGAGGGTAAAGTTGGGGTCTGCAATGACTTCTTTAATAAAGGTAGTCTTGCCGCTTTCCAGCAGACCCACAAAGATATAAGCAGGCGGTTTCATGCGCTTGCCCCCTTAAATGCCAAAGATTTCAGCCAGACGGCTTTCGTCCAGCTCCGCGCCGATGACGCACAGGCGGCCGGTGTAATCGGCTGCGCCATGGCGGATTTCGGGCATACCGGGCACATAGTCAAAATGCAGCCAGCCGCCGTCCGCACTGGGTACAATGCCCTTGGCGCGCAGCACGGTGCCGAGCGAAATGTCGCCCAGCTGGGTCAGGCAATTTTTAAGCTCGTCCTCGGTAAACTTCTTGGGCGTTTCCACGCCCCAGCTCTGGAACACTTCATCGGCATGGTGGTCATGGCCGCAGGAGCAGCCGTCATGGTGGTGATGGTGGTGCTCATGGTCATGGTCGTGACAGCCGCAGGTGCAGTCCGGGCCATGCTCGTGATGGTGTTCGTGCTCATGATCGTGGTCATGGTGATGTTCATGTTCGTGCTCATGTTCATGATGGTGGTCGTGATGATGCTCGTGCTTGATTTGTTCGAGGAGTTCCTCGGCCAGCGAGTGGCTGGCTTCCATGACGTCCAGCATCTGCGCACCGGTCAGCTCATCCCACGGGGTGGTGACAACGCGCGCATCCTTGTTGTGCTCCCGCAGCAGATGGACGCACTGGTCCAGCTTATCCGGCTTGGCATTCTGGGTGCGGCTGAGCAAGATTGCGCCCGCGTGTTCGATCTGATTTAAGAAGAATTCGCCGAAATTCTTGGCGTACATCTTGCACTTCATCACATCGACGACCGTGACAAAGCTGTTCAAGACAACCGGCTCATGCTCGGCTACGCCCTGCACCGCGCGAATAACGTCGGACAGCTTGCCCACGCCCGACGGCTCAATGATGATACGGTCGGGATGGTAGGTTTCAATGACCTCCTGGAGCGCCTTGCCGAAGTCGCCCACCAGCGAACAGCAGATGCAGCCCGAGTTCATCTCAGTGATCTGGACGCCAGCTTCCTTTAAAAAGCCGCCGTCAATGCCGATCTCGCCGAATTCGTTCTCGATCAGCACAACTTTCTGGCCCTTTAGGGCTTCAGAGAGCAGTTTCTTGATGAGTGTCGTCTTACCGGCGCCCAAAAAGCCCGAAATAATGTCAATTTTCGTCATATGATTTACTTCCTCTCGGTATTATAAATTACAAATTCGCAGCAGGCCCAAGTTAGCCCACCTTAACAATTATCATACCCCCAAAGGCCTGGGGAATTCAAGCCTTTTCCTGCGAACTTTTCATGAATTTTTGCCTTATCGCGGCAAAAAGGCCCGCGGTTACAGATCGCGGAAGATATCCGGCAAATACAAGTCGGTTTTGGGCACCTTATCCCACGAAAAGGCACCCACCAAATCCCGCGCCGCGACCGGCTCGTCCCGGTCGATCAGCCCCGCGGCGAACGCCAACGCGCCCACCAGACGCTCGGGGTGCATGTGCTGCCGCAGCCGCCCCAGGTCGAGATCCTCGTCCCGCTTGCTCAGCCGCCGCCCATCGGGCGCCAGCAGCAGCGGCATATGATAAAACGCGGGCGGCGTAAATCCAAATAGCCGGTGCAGCCAAATCTGGCGGGCGGTCGAGCCGATCAAATCGTTGCCGCGCACCACTTCGGTCACACCCATCAGGCCATCGTCCACGGTCACGGCCAACTGGTAGGCAAACACCCCGTCCGACCGTCGGATGATGAAATCCCCGCATTCGTCTTGCAGGCGTTCGCGGTATGGCCCCATACAGCCGTCCACAAAGGAAATTTCCTCGTCCGGCACCAGGACACGCGTGGCCGGCTGCCGGGTCTTGCGCTTTTCGGCGATTTCTTCGGCCAATAACCCGCGGCAGGTGCCCGTATAGATCACCCGTCCATCGGACAGATGGGGCGCGCTGGCCGCATGCAGCGCGGCGCGCGAACAGAAGCAGGGATACAGCAGCCCCTTTTCCCGTAACATGCCTTCAAAATAAGTATAAACCGGCGTGCGGTCACTCTGGTATGCCGACCGCAGGACGTTTTCTGGGATATCGGCCAGCGCCGCCGCATAGCGCTGTGCGCCCGGATTGTCCGGGTCAGGGTCGTTCCAGGTCAGCCCTAACCAGTGTAAATCGTCGATAATCTGCGCCGCGTGGCTGCGCGGGCAGCGCATTTCGTCCAAGTCCTCGATGCGCAGCAGACAGGCGCCTCCCTTGCTGCGTGCACTCAGCCACGCCAGCAGGGCGCACAGCACATTGCCCAGGTGCATCCGTCCGCTGGGCGAGGGTGCAAACCGTCCAACTGTTGATATTTCCAAGCAAACGCCTCCTTTCCTCCCGTTATTGTACCACCGCGGCTCGCATTTGAAAAGCCGGGCCGCGCCCAGTTGTCCTGCCCTAAGCCGCCTGCCCGATGGCAGGAAAATGCGTATAAA
>JAUMSA010000074.1 GCA_031293105.1 Butyricicoccus sp.
GCTTAGCCTTGGCCCAATATCGCTCAAATGCCGCCGCATCCACGATCACGCCCACAATCATGCTGTACCGTCCATACGGGTTCGAGCCGTCCACGACCACGTGCCGCGGCTCCACGCCCGGCGGCACTTCGCCGCTTTCGCTCTCGCGCACCTTACGCCGCAGCGGCTCGGGCGGCCGCTTGAGGTTGCGGCTCGTGCGATAAGCGCGCTCGTTTTCGCTCTTTTTCTCTTTGAGAAGATACCGGCAGGTATCTTCAAAACTGTTCATCGCGTCGCGCAGGCTGCGTACATCCACGCTGCCAGCATCCCAGTATCTGCATATCGTGTCCAGCATCCGCTGGCCTGTCCCCGTACAGATTACATGATAATGCACCCGCACCGGCTGCCCGTCCCGGTTGTGCGTCTCCCGCACCAGTATGTATCGATATTCCCGGCCGCGCTCCTTAAAATACCGGTTCATGCGCCGGTGGAAGCGTTCCAGCGCCCGCCGCTCCCCGGCGGCGTCCGGTTCGGCCCGGAAAGAAAGCTCCACAAACAGATCCCGCCCCCGCCGGAAGTTCAGCTCAAACAGCTGCACCAGCTGATACAGTTTATTCAGTTCGTTGATTTTGCGCTTAGCCTCGGTCTGCACCCGTTTGCGTTCCCGCCTTGCGGCTGGACGCATCCCGGGCAGCATGCCTACGGAATACATGCTTTGCATGTAGAACCGCCCGGCCACGATTTCCTTTTTTGCCTGCATTTCTCGATCTCCATTGCCAAAGGCTGAGGGTTTCCCCTCAGCCTGTCTGTTTGCCGTTTCTGCTCCCCTTCAGTTCTGCACCTACGCGCAGCTCCAGCATTTTCTCCCGTGTCAGCTTATCCACCACGCGTCCGATCTCCCGGTAACCACATATATCCGCCAGCCTTTGCAGGTTTTTTGCCGTCTGTGCCGCCACCAGAATCGGCGGCAAGCGCCGCATATTACGTTTATTCATGAAGATTCTCCTTAGTGAATACGCCCGCTTCCAGCGGACTGTTTTTTTCATACTCATACAGGTACGCAATCGGCATTCCGGTCACTTGCTCGGCCTTGAGCCGCAGCTTTTCATACGCATAATCCTCATCGACCTCGGCACGCATCCGCTCCAATTCCTCGCTGTTCTCCTGTAAGGCGACGAAAAAGCGCGGCATGCGCTCGGGGCCAATCCCATAGGCATCCGCAATCGAGCAGACCGCCAGCCACAAAGCCCGCTGGGTCGCGGTATCCGCTCGCACCTGGACAGTTGCGTCATCGGCCGCGTTCTGGATAGCCTCACGCAGCATTCGTTTCCGTGCCAGCTCATCTGCCAGGGTCACACCTGCCGGGCGACCAGGGCCACGGCCGCGCTTTGTCTTGCTTTTTGCCATGGTTCGCCTCCTCACGCATGGTCATCTACCATCCGGCCTCGACCATCAATACGCACCGTCGTGCAATAACCGGCATCCAACCGAACCAATACAAATCGGCCGTGTTTGAATTTCCCGATCACACGCCCCGGCAGCTGCGCATATGTAAATACGCCGTCTGCGATCCCCATACGCTCTCCACGCAGCGTCACCCGTGTGCCCTTGCGCAGCACCGGTCCCCGTCCCTGCGGGCCGTCGGTCAGCAGCAGCGGATCGAGTGCATCATACGTCCAACCATGCGTCGTTTTTCTTCTCATAACTCACCTCTCGCGGCTCGGTCGCCACATCATACGCACCACACCAGCTTTTCCTCCCGCACATCTGACATTGATCCTTTCGACTGTTCATCCCGATGCGCTTCACATCCCGGTCGCTGTCCAGATCCCGCGCGCAGCGGGCGCATAATACCATCCGCATGCGTCATCCCTCCCGTGTACGTTCAATTTTTTCGCAAACTCTTCTCATCTTCTGCTCGGCAAGGTTCTGCACGCGCTCCTCACAGTCCATCAAAATGCAGATCTGATCTAACATGTTATACACGTCCGCGATCTCGCTCTCCAAATCGTCCGATTTTACTACGCGCTCGGTGTTCATCCGGCCCACCAGCGTTAGCAGCTCACCCAGCTCCTCCACCAGCTTGTCCATTTGCAGCTCCAGGCCGAAAAACTCGGCCGCCTCGCAAAGCTTGTCATAATGTGCATTCATGTTCGTGTTCCTCCCTGGCTTTTTCGCTCCTCTGCGATTTTTATTTTCTGTTTGATGTTATCCATCGGGCAGCGCTTTATTTCGCGCGTCCGCTTCCAGCTAATTTCACAAAATCCCGCGGCATTGCACATCGGGCACATGCTGCATACCATATTGGACGCGCCCGCTTCTGGCAGGCTGTTTTTGTAATGTCCGGCATGGTACACTGCCCCTCTCACAGGTTCCAGTCCGCCGCCGTTCCGGCCATCCACTGGCCGATCACCGTGCCAAACTTCCCGGCTGTTTCCGGCTGCTCCTCTTTCAGTTTGTCAAAGGCGGCGCAAAGCCGCGCAGCCATGTCCCGCAACTCGGAAAAGATAAAATTCACCTGGTGCGCCGTCGGGTTTTTAGCCTGCTCCAACGCAGACTGGGCAGCTTCTGCGCGGCTTTCTGCGTCCCGCAGTGCATTCTCAGTTTCCTGCCGCACCTGTTCCCGCGCCCGTTCCAGCAGTTCCTCATCCGGTAAGATTTCGGCTTGCACCTCGATCGGCTTTTCCTTCAGCTGCCGCATCAGGTCGTCCACCCGGCCGCTCAGTTCTGCGTTTTTGGCCTCCGCTGCCTCCCGGGCATGCCGCTCGATTTCCATTTGTTTTTCTGCCTTTTCTGCGGCCTTGTCTGCCTTGTCGGCCAACTCTGCGGCGTCTGCCGCCTGCCGGTCGGCGTGCTCCTTTGCTGCCTTGGCCGCCTTGTAATCGTCCACCAGTTTCTTGATCTCCCGGCTCGACATCTCGGGCAGATCATTTGCCTCAGCCAGCTCCCGCCGACTTTCGTCCGGCAGACCCAGCAGCGGCACCAGCTGACTGTATCCCAGCTCGCCGAACAGATCTTCTGCGCTCATGCCGTCCAGCGCCACCTGCCCGTCGCCGAACTCGCGCGCAATGCGCATGTAGTTCTGCGCCGTGCTCGGCTTAAAATGCAGTACAGTTTCCAGGTATGTAAGCCATTCTCCC
>JAUMSA010000141.1 GCA_031293105.1 Butyricicoccus sp.
CTGTGTACCCAACCGGAGTTAAAGGTGGAAGTCACCTGCCGCCGGGAGCGGCTCGCGCAGACGCTTGAGGCGGTGAAGGCCGTCCATCCTTATGAGGAACCGGTGATCAACGTGATTCCGCTTTATCAGGTGGGGCTATAAAAATGCCGCCCGCAGGCGGCAGGTGTTCCGGATGGTGGGTTTTCTGTCCCGTACGAACGAGAAACATGGTAGGCTGCAGAGCGCTCACCTGTCGAGCAGCCAGCAGATACCCGCTGCCGTGCGTTCCGCGGCCTGCTGATAGTGGTTGCCGGGATTGAGCTGAAACACCGTGTCCACTCCCTTGCCTTGGAAGAATGTATAAACCGCTTCGGTGTTCTGCCGAACCGTATGCAGCAGCGCGTTGCGGGTTTTGCTCTCCTTGTCGCCCAGAGAAAAGTAGATGCAGTCCGGCCGGCGTTTGGTCTTGTGCGAGAAGACAAACTCCCGCATCCCGGGAAACCAAAGGGAGCCGGACATGCAGCCCACGCGGGAAAACAGATCCGTCTGATAGATGGCATACAGGGCAAACAGCCCGGCCAGAGAATATCCGGCGATTCCGCGCCAGCGGGGCGGCGCAGGCAGTGCGCGCTCGGATGCCGGGATGATTTCCTCGGTCAGAAGCTGCAGATAGTCGTCCGCACCGCCGGTGCAGGGCGCAGAATTTTTGAACGGGTGCGGGCAGTCCCATGGCGTCATATCGTGGTTCCAGTCCAGATCGCGGATGGCTACCAGCGTAAACGGCGGGCAGCCAGCGGTCTGTGCCGCCGCATACACCTGTTGTCCCTCATCAGAGAAGGTGTTGAGATAGAGTATCGGCGCGCCGGGCTGCGCGCTGGGGAAGAGCTCTGCGGTCTTTCCATTTATGGTGAAGGTGTGCATCTGAGTACCCTCTTTCGTTTGGTTCGGTTGAGTCCATTGTACTGCATTGCAGGCAAGTTCTCAAGCGGAACCCGGTGATATATGTATAAGAGAAAGGAAACGGAACGATGAAGGTCATCTGCTTTGGCGATTCCAACACATTTGGTTATGACCCGCGAGGCTATTTCGGCGGGCGATACAGCGCAGACTGCCGCTGGGTGGATATTTTAGCTGCGGAAACTGGCTGGACGGTCTGCAACATGGGGCAGAACGGCCGGGAGATCCCAACCGCCGCACCCGCTTTTCCGGAGGATACCGACCTATTGATCGTAATGTTGGGCACCAATGATCTGCTGCAGGGCCGCAGCCCGGAGCAGGCGGCCGAACGACTGGGATGTTGGCTTTCCGGCCTCCCCTTGGATCGCAGCAAAATTCTGCTGATCGCGCCGCCGCCGGTGGCGCAGGGAGAGTGGGTGCTGAGCCCGCAGCTGATAGACGATTCGCACACCTTTGCCCGGCGCTGTCAAGAGTTGGCGGCGCAAATGGGCATCCGCTTTGCCGATGCAGGCAAGTGGCACATTTCGCTTGCCTATGACGGTGTACACTTTACGGCGCAAGGCCACAAGGCGTTTGCCGCCGGTCTGCTGGAGACGCTCCAACCATGATTAGGTGCAGCGAGCGAGATAAGAAAGAACCGGGACTGCGTGTCATAGCTGCTGACCTCCACCAAAATACAAAATAGCGGCAAAAGCGATGGTATAACCGTCGCTTTTGTTATATAGACGCTCCCGATCAGCCTGACACGCTCCAAGAAACATCCCCTCGTTCTATCTGGAACATCCCCTGCGGTGTTCTCTTTCTGACGCGAATGTGCTACAATAAAAGAAATCACTCGCAAGGGAGCGCGGTACGGCATGCAGACAGGCGGACGCGGCAAACAGATTTGGAAAAATATCTTCGACCTGCTTGACGGGCGACATAAGCGGCGGTTTTTATGGATTGCGGTCATTTTGGCCGTATCCGCAGCACTCAGCCAGCTTACACCGCTCGCTGTCGGTTATCTGACCGACCATGTGCTGGATGGCGGGCGGACCGATTTTCTGTCGGTTGTGCCGATTTTGCTGGTGATCCTGATTGTCAACGTAGTCAATGAGGTCATCAAGGTCGCACGGCGGCTGATGGTTGAAGATACGGCCACTCAGGCCGAAAAAAGTGCGCGCGGCCGTGCGACTGCGTCGCTCCTGCACGCACCCCTCTCCTATTTCCGCGCCCACATGACCGGCAATATCCACGGGCGGCTCAATCGCAGCTTAGAGGGCACGGTCAAGCTCATCAAGCTGCTATTCATGGACTTCGCCCCCGCGGTTACGACCGGTGTTGCCGCCATTGTGACCATCTTTGTACAGCTTCCAGCGCCGGTGGCGTTCCTGGTGATTTTGGTCATCCCGGTCGGCACCTTTATCGTACTGCGCCAAATCAGCACCCAGAAGGGCATCCGCGTCGAACTGATGGAGACCAAGGCCGACATGGACGGCACCATGGTCGAGCTGCTCGGCGGCATCGAGACTATCCGCGCGCTGGACAGCGCACAGACCGAGAGCGACCGCATTGGGGCACGTTCCGAACAACTGCGCTGCCGGGAAATGCGCCATCACAAGGCTATGGCGCTGTATGACTGCCTGAAATTCGTCAACGAAGCATTTTTCAGCGTTCTGGTGATCGGGCTGTCTGTGCTGCTGGCGGCAAACGGCGTCATTACCGTCGGTACGGTGCTGACCGCCTACCTGTGTTTTACCCAGCTGACCGGCCCGCTGCGCGAGCTGCACCGTATTCTCGACGAATTTTCCGAGTGCGTCGTATTGGCCGACGATTATTTTCGCATGATTGAACTGCCGCTCGACTTCTCCTACCAGCCGATGTCGGAGGTTTCGGACGCGCGACCGGTTTCGAACGATGTGCAGGTGTGCGGTATCCGCTTCAGTTACCCGGAAAAGCCCGACCAGCCCATCCTGCGGAACATTGATCTCAACATCTCAGCCGGTCAATTCATCGGCATTGCCGGGCCGAGCGGCTGCGGCAAATCGTCGCTGATTAAGGTGCTGGACAAGCTCGAACAGGCAACCGGAACCGTGCGCATCGGCGGTGCGCCGCTCGAGCAGATGTCCCGCGCAACACTGGCCGAATATGTTGCCCTGGTGCCACAGACTCCCTTCCTGATCGCGGACACGGTCTTTCATAATATCTGCTACGGCCTCCGGCATGAGGTCACGCTCGACGAGGTGCGTGAGGCTGCACGCAAGGCGAACATCGCAACCGACATCGAGGGGATGCCGCAGGGTTATGATTCGGTCCTGTCCGAAGGGGGCGCTAATCTATCCGGTGGACAGCGGCAACGCATCGCGCTGGCGCGCATTTTCTTGAAAAAGCCGCGCGTACTGATTTTGGACGAAGCCACCTCGGCGCTGGATAATACGTCGGAGAAACACGTGCAGGCCGAAATTGAGCGCATGATGCACGACTATGGTACCACGGTTATTTCGATTGCGCACCGGCTGACCACGCTGCGCAATTGCGACGAAATTCTGGTCATGGAACAGGGGCGCATCGTACAGCGCGGCAGCTACGATGAACTTTCGAGTACGCCGGGTATCTTCCGCGATATGGCACAAGGTGTACGGAAATAGCATTGATGGAATTTCTTATTATAAAACCTTAAGTTCCATATTAAAGGTGTTGGAAACCGATCAGCTGATCCATAGGGAGGAAAATCTCTGGTTCCGATTCTCGATGGGATGTGCGAATGGGGAGATAACCATAGCTTATATAGAAATGGCAATAAAAAAACGAGGACTAAGGGACCCCCTTCCCCCTCGCTCTTTTGCCTTATCCC
>JAUMSA010000160.1 GCA_031293105.1 Butyricicoccus sp.
GGAACGACTAATTGAGAAACTTGAATAAAACTTTCATAGCAGCTTCGACAGCGACCGTGGTAGAAGTACTGAAAAAATTTTCTCCAAATTTGGCACAGAGTTTTTTCCAGAGAGAAGAATCTTTGATTACCTGCAAATAATCATAACCTTTTGCCGTGATGCGTTTAATTTGGATGTGTTTTGTTTTTGCTATAAAATTTACACTTTCCAGAAAACTCTTTTGGCAGAGATAGACGACAGCGGTATTCATATCAGCCATGGTGTATTTTTGTGATATTTCAGGGTCTTCACAAAAGGATTTGAATTTGAACGTTTGAGGGACACCGTCCGAGTGAAAAGTCTGGTTGTTTTCAATGAAGAGAAGTATATCACGGACGCATTCTTGATTTAACATGGATAGCCCTCCTTTCCTAGCTTTATTGTAGCAGACAAAGGAAAGATCGGCAAGAAGGACACAACGCCACGAAAAGGCAGCTCGCCGGAGGCGGCTGCGCTTCATATGGCGTAAGGCCTGAAGGATCGGAGATGATACAAAATGCGAAAAGGCATGGGAGCTGCGCGGGAAATGCCGACAGAGGCAGAGATCTTGCAATATGATAATGTCCCAGTCGGGGTTGCAGCGCGGTATCTGGGCATGGGTGCGAACAGCCTGTATTATGCGCTGCAAGATGGGCGCGCACCGTTTGGCTTTTCGGTCGAGCGCGATTCGGAAGCAACGTATACCGGGCGGACGTATACATATCACATCAGCCCGGGGTTACTAATCGCCTACAAAAACGGACAGATGCAGTGCACGAGAAGCAGCGATGTGGTGCGTGTGCTGCGGGATGCGGCAGAGGAACTGGCCTATATCATGTCCGGCCAAAAGCAGCCGGGAGGAGGGGATGCAAATTGAAACGGCAAATCAGAAACACGGTGATTGGTGCGCGGTTTCTGCTGGTACTTGCAGGGACAGGTGCGGCGGCGCTGGTGATCTGGCTGGCGCGGACGTATCCGATGGCGCTGGCGGCCGGGGTCATCGTATGGCTGATCGGCAACGGGCTGGTACAGGCGGAAAGTTGGTACTGGCGGCGCTGGTCCACACTGCGCCGGATGGAGCAGCAGGACCTGCGGAAATGAAAAAAATCATCTTTCCAGGGCTGGAAGTGCAGACGGTCAGCACGGTGACAGCGGCGCAGGTGGTAAAGATCGACCGGGCATGCGTACGGGTATACCGCACGTTATACGGTGAGATCTATTACAAAGTAGAGGGCCGGGTGTGTCGGACAGGCGAATGGGTGCCGGTGAGCCGGGATTTTGACGCCGCTGAACCGGCCCTCTCCTTTTGCGAGGACATTAACCAAAAAATACAGGAGGCAAAGACGGACTATGAGCGAAAGCAGGCTGGACAGGCAGATCGCAGCGGCAAAGAGTCTGGGAGAGCAGGCGGTGGGCATGCTGCTGCGCGAGATCGGGCGGAAAAGCCGGCAGGCGGCTGAGATGATCGAGCAGGATCTGGCAAACGCAGAAATGAGCATTGGGCGATGCTATGCCGCGCTGGAAGCCCACGCGCGGAAGCATCAACAAAAGGGCTGCTGGGCCTGCCCGGTAATCGGCATTGATCCGGAGAATGAGGTAGTCAAGCTGGTGCTGGAATTTTATCATGTACCGGCGGACTGGCTGAAAGAGAAGAAGGCGGATTCCCAAGCGATTGGGCAGGGATTGGATTTAATGGGGCTGCTGTGAGGTGGAAATCATGGATGAATATATCAGCAAAGAAACGGCAATAAATGTCGCAAAACATGCGTGGAATGAGTGGAATCTCGCAATGGCCGCAGCAGATGGAAAGAGAGAAGTCAATCTCGTGTACAAGCGACAGGAATTATGTAAGGCGGTTGAGTCTGTTTTTTTATCCGTTCCAGTTGCTGATGTTGCGCCAGTGGTGCACACAAGATGGGAATATATTAAGAATCAAAACAAAGCGGTATGCATGAATTGCGGGTTTGAGAGAGATCTTGATGATAATTTTGGAAGTGCAGTAGCCTGCCCGAACTGTGGTGCAAAGATGGATGAAGGTGAAGAAGAACGAAATTCAGAAACCCAGGGACCGGACAAGAGCTGCACAATATCGAGAAAACAAGAGGCAGATATTGCAGGGTCTTGGCTGATGCATCGATTCTTGAGGAGTGAATGAGAAATAATGTTTGCATGCGAAGATGCGCCGCGGCTGCCGAATTGCGATGTGATCGACAAGATGTGCAGCGAAATCGAAATGGAAGAATACCTTTTTTACCGGACGGGTATGTGCGAATTTGACTTTTTGAACGGCAAAGACAGCCCGGTATGGGAATGCCAGTGTACAGCCTGCGGCCAGGTGTTTTTGGAGGAAAAGCGGCGGGAACGGCCCAAAAGCTGGACACGCTGCCCGCGCTGCGGGGCAAGGATCACGCCCAGGCGCTGGAACGACCGCCGGCCGCTGGATGAGCAGGAACTGAGCTTTTATGTATTTCAGCGCGGCAAGGGCCGGGAAGTCTGGCTACGCGGCTATCAGGTGAGCCGGGACCGAGACGGCGAATTTGATGTATTTGAATATAGCCGCGCGGTATTCTACGATGGCGGTGCGCAGCGCTGGCGGCGGTCGCGGAGCTATTTTTCAGGCGTTTCGGACTGGCAGGAATGCCGGGAAGTCATTTTGAAATTATGGCACGGGAACTGGGGTAAAACGCGGGAAAACTGGTTCGGGCGCATTGACATGGACGCCATCCGCGGGACGGTGCTGGAATACAGCCAGCTGGACAGCGCGCTTTCGGTGCTGCACGATCCGGTAAATTATCTGTGGCT
>JAUMSA010000164.1 GCA_031293105.1 Butyricicoccus sp.
GAATTATATCAAGCATAGAACTAAAAACAAGTACGCACATCAAAGTGATATACTTACTTATAGGAGAGTGTAAGATGGCACTGGATTGTATAGCAAATGCAAAGCTGGAGGATACCGGCTTCAACTACACAATGTCTCTGATTCAGGGGAAATATAAGATTTTCATTCTTTATGCCCTGATGGAATTTGAGGTTGTTCGTTTTAATGAACTGAAAAAATATATTGGTACAATCTCATTTAAGACCTTGAGCGTCACTTTGAAGGAACTGGAAAGTGACAATCTTGTCCACCGGGAGGAATATCCGCAGATACCGCCGAAGGTCGAATACAGTTTGACAGAACGGGGCAAAAGCCTGATACCGATATTGGACAGCCTCTGCGAATGGGGAGATAAGAACAGGATAGAGTAAGAAGTATTTTCTCTGAGAATGTAAAAATCCAGTTTGACACCAATGCTCAGAAAATGCAAAATCGCTGCAACTCCCATCCTTAAAGGGGATGAAAATTGCAGCGGTTTTTCATCGGTAACTACCCCGCTGATACCAATTAGGAATTAGTGAACTGCCATGCCGGATCTGCTCCACCTCGCTGTCAAACATGTGAAGAGTATCCTCCCGTTCTTCTTCCATATAGACACCAACCGTAAAGGCATAAAGCATTTCCGCAAGCATATAATAATTGTATATTGTCCAGAACTCTTTCGGTACAGCATCTCCAAAATATTCATCCATCTGCCCCATAGCAAAGGGAATACTGTGCATGGCACTCACGCCCATCCCCGTTAAGACAAGGTATGGGTCTGTCTCTCCGCACATCTGAAAATCAATGGTGAAAAGCTCGCCATCAGGAGATATTACCATGTTGTCCGTTTGAAAATCCATGTGCATCAAAGCCGTAGGCCGCTCACCAATGCAATCAATGTTGTCCTGTAAAAAAGAAAGAACCACATCGTCACCGTCAAAGGTATAGCCGCAGCTCTGATAAAGCTCAATGTAGCGGTTTACTTTCTGTTTATAACGCTTCGCCCATTCGCCGGATGCAGGCTGTACATCGATGGTTTCCATGCGCTTCAGGACTTCTGCCGCTTTGCGGCCATAGGCATATTGCTCCGCTTCAGAAAGTCTGAAAAGGACTTCCCTTGCTTCCTCTCCCTCGCACCAGGTCAAAAGCTGATATACGCTCTTTCCGTCATTGCATACGCCAAAAGCCACGGGCAGGGACATTTTAATACCGGCCTGCGCCATTTTCTGCATCGCTGCAAACTCTTTCTGCTTCTTGCGGTATTCGCTCACATCGGAAATGCGAAGCAGAAATTTTCCCCCTGCTATGTTCTCCGCATAGTACTTTTGGTCACCTGACCAGCCTTTATGTATTTTCTTCACATTTCCAAGTTGGTGGAGCTTCAAAACATCATCCATTTTTCTTTCTCCAATCCCCAAAGCATTGCCAAGACCGGCGGCGAATATTGACAATCTATTTTTGTTAGGCTGTCATTTCAAATCATCCCAAAATACTTCAACGCCTCCATAATCGCCTTTTCCTTTTCCGGCGGACATTTCGGCTGTCTGGCATTCTCCGACTTCGGTTTATTATAATTCTCCCGCTCAATAATCCCGCACTTCTGCTTAATTTGGGCGATATACAGAGAGGAAACCTTTAAACCTGTCTGTTGCAATATCCGTTCCTTGATCTGACCGTATGTAGCGCCCTTCTGGAATCCCGACATATCCATATCCTCCAACGAGAACTCCACCCGAATCTTCTTTGAGTCGATTTCTCCCTTGGAAAGCAAGACAACCGTCTCCCAAGTAGTATTGTGTACACGGAAATCCATGCCCTGTTCATTGTTTGTCTGAAACACCATGGTTGCACGTCCTGTGTGCAGATTGCTGCACACAGGACGTGCAATTCGTCGCGCACCCGGCTGCTCAAGTTCCCAACATAGACGCCGGTGTTGATCTCACAAAGCCATTTGGACAAATCTCCGCGCAGCTTCGGCGGACAGTCTGTCAGTGTAATTACGATCATATGCGGTCTCCCGACTTTTTTCCATGGGAAATCCCATTGCGCAGCGCCTCTCGCTGATTGTTCCAGAGCTGGACCGTGTCCTCCCCTGACGCACTGTTTTCTTCGCTGTCAGAAAGCAGCCATTTTATATCCCGAACCATTCTTTCCAGAATATGCTGCTGCACGAATGTATCCCGAACCCGGCGCCGCGTGACGGCCGGCAAATCATCCGGCTGCTGTGCTGCTATCTCAAAGGCGATCGGTATCGTGGTCTCTGCTTTGTATAGATCTGCGATGTCATACACAAAGGAGTTTTCATGCCCGATGTGCACAAATCCCAACCCGGCCGAGCACCCCATCGCTGCAATCACAGCATGCGCCAATCCGTACAGGCAAGCATGTCCGGCCGAAAGCGCCTGATTGACCGCATCGCCCTCTGCAAACCGCTCCGGGTCATACATACGACCGTTCCATTCGACTCCCCATTCTTCCGCAGCCTGTCGATATGCCGACCGCACACGTGCCCCCTCACGTCCGCGCAGCTGCGAAAGCGTCAAATGCGAGATATCCTCATCCGGGAATCGCAGCTAATACATTTTCCGCACAACTTCCAGATGCTGCTTTTGATTACTTGCCAGCGCAGCCTGCCGCATGAGCAGCCCAGCCCTATGTGTCAATGGCCGCCCACTTGCATAATATCGCACGCCGTGTTCGCCGATCCAGATGATGCAGACACCTGCGTCACCAATCAATTCCATTGCCCGGTGGGTGACCGTAGTACCCGGCCCCAAGAGCAGTGCAGAAATTGCAGCTGCCGGAATCAATACGACACCCTCGTCATCTGTCACTTGGATGGAGCTATCCTGCCGATTGATCTGACAGCGTTCCAAATAAAGAAATGTCATCCGATCTCGGATCTGCGGCAGGGTCTGCAACCCCGGTTTCAGCATTCCATGCACCTTTTTCATAGGCTCATCTGCGCAGCGCGGATGACAGTCAGCATACCCATGCCGTATGCCTTTCCTCTGCCGATGCCCTGTATCAATGCATGGCGAAATACCTCTGGATCGGTTACCTGCAGTGTCCCTTCGTATGTCACGGACAGGAATGTAACACGATTTCCTATGTTTCCTTTGCGAAACGCATACCACTTTGTCTGCACAACGGAAAACCCATCCTCCGCAAGGCGAAAGCCGTGTTTTTCTGCCTGCCGCAGCAGCCATTCCTCCTGATAACGGGTGGAAATATGCGCATGAACCACACCTCGCTCTGTACCTGCCTTGCTTGCACAACTTTTGGTCGGATTTGCGGTCAGTCGGAAGCCCCAAACGCTGCCAGCTTGGATGCACCCGAGTAGTGGGCTGTAATCCCGCGTTTCCCAGCTTTGTCCCGGCACACCGAATTGCTGTACCAACCGCTGTAAATCCGGCTTGGCCGGGCTGACCAGCAGGAGATACAGCTTTCCTTGCAGCGGATCGATTCGCCACAGGTTACGCTCCCGTTCACCCGAGAAAGCCGATTCAACTGCGCCATGAATCAGATTGGGCATATCCAGCGCCCTTATCATGCTGCGGCGGCTGGTATCCAGTTCAACTCTGCTCAGATACACTCTGCTCCTCCTCTCTCAACGCCGCCATCGCATCATGACCGGAAAATTGGTCTGTCTCTACCCAGCCGCACATGGTTTCATACCGATAGCCATATTCACGATGTGCAATGTCAAACGACAGCGGCCGGTCACGCAAGCGACGTATTGTGCCTTCCGTTTCGGCATTTTCCAGGATCAGTTTGAGCTTTGAATCCAGGTTCTTTCTGCGCCAGGGTGCCGCCTGCCAGGGTTCACATTGCAAGGTTTCCCGCAGGCCGGTCTTCCGCAAGCCCAATACCAACGGCAATGTCGGCGGGCAGGCGCGCCGCCCCAAAAACAAAGGAAATGCCGGTGCATATAGGGCAGCCTCGAGTATTTTCAGCAGATTCGTATCTTCGCTTTCAAGTCCAACCACAAACACCGCATCCGCTAAATAATGCCGTTTTGTGATGTATCCCGTCCCTTTGATCGGGTGCGCTGTATGATAATCGCGCAGCAATTCACCCGGCTGGTCGACCCGCACTCCCATGCGCAGGCACTCGAGCTGCTGCAGCGTCTGCGTATCATCCCGGCGGCAGCCCAGCGCCGCCATCAGCAGGCCAATCACGCCGCTTTTGGTCGGCTCCCATTCGGTGCGTCGTATGTCGAATTTCGACTCCGTTCCCCATGCCTGCAATGGTCCGGCCAGGCGGAGTAGCAGCGTACTCATGCCTGTCCTCCATCTGTCGTTTCACGGCGCAAGGTGCCGTTCAGCCAGTCCAGCATCTGCGGCAGCGAGCCAGTGTGTGCCAGTGGACTGAACAAAGTGCCTACTGCAAATGCCGCAGCCGGAGGGGCAGCAAACGTCTGATACATCTGCTCCGCATAATCGCACAACCGGGCGGCAGAACGTGTCACAAAGCCGTCCGCGCTCGCTGTAACCGCTTTCTCAAAAGCGCCTGACAGGTTGACCGGCTGGTCACGCCGCACAGTCACATAAACCGCATCCGGCAGCGTGCGGTTGGCAAAGGTATTCTGTTTGCCGGTCGGCATGGAGCAGATCAACGCCTCGGCAAAACCGCGCACGGCGTCGATCGCCTGTTCCCCGAGCGTCCGCTCAAGCTCCTGCACATTGATCGTTGCATACCGATACAGCGTCGAAGCGTTGAATTCTATCGTTCCAAGATGTCCTGCGCCGTTGGTATCTTCGGGCGAAAGGTCATCCACTGCCGTAAAATAATCGAATTCAGTTTGTACCGCATGGGTCGAGATACTGTGTGCGATCTGTGCCGCTGCATCATAATTCAACGAAGGATCGCTCGCCACCATACGACCAAACAGCGCGATATCGATGGAAGGCGCATCAAGCAGTGCTACTTGATAGGCTTTGTCTTCTTTTTCTTCAGCAAGCGCTAATGATGCCAGTGCGCCCGCCTGCTGCTCGCTCATAAAGAATAGAACATCGGTCTTTTTATCCTTACTATTAATCTTGATGCCAGCTTTCTTCAGCGCCTCTGCTGCCAATTTTTCTGCATCTTTTTCCGTAACCGCTGTGTTCTGCATTTGGATCGCATCGCAAACCATCTGCAGCACACGCTTGGTGCGCTTGCCCAGCGCACTTTCATCAAAAATCTCTCGAAACATCAGGCGCATTGCCCGTTTCCAAGCCTGAGAAGAAACGCGGGCGCGTACCGAGCCGCCATATACCGCGGTTTTCGGGCTACCGATATCGTCACGGTTTACGCAGCTGGGCGGTACAGTCTGCAAAATATGAAAATCCACATACAGTCGGTTGTTCACAGCCATTTTCAATCTTCCTTCCCTTCACTTGTGTTCGTGCTTTCTTGTTTTGTCAACGACTGGCGGTAAAAATCCCGTGCCCAGCACAGGCGGACGCCTGCGACTGCTTCCGGAAACTGATACTGGTACAAATCATGGGCCAAGGCAGCATAATCCAGCGGAATGCCTGCCGCACGCAGCAGCTGGACAATACCGCGCAGGTGTTGGGCTACGCCCTGTATCTGTGCTGCTGTCGCCATCTGCTGAAACCGGCGCAAGATACGTTTTTCCGCATCCTCATCGCCTGCCGGCACCAACAGGCGTACGGCCCGACCCAGCGTACACTCCGGGCAATGCATCGGACTGACAGCCGGGTCTTTCCCCTGTTGATGCACCGCAAACAGTGTCAGCGAAATATAGGCGGCCCATTCCGCCCGGCTGGGTACGCCGCGACTGTTCATCCACGCTTCCGGAAAATCCTCCAGCAGCACGCTCCACAGCGCAGGCAGTTCACCCAGCTCCTTTCCTGCGCCGCGGCGCAGGTTTGCCAGCAAAGCTTTCTGCGGACCGGGCGCAGACATCGAGAGAATACGGCTGATACGGCGGTTTACATAGCTCGCGAGCTGGTTTGCGCCTCCGGTTGCGATGGGCTGCGTCATTTTTCATCACTCCCTTGATAAATTTCGTATGCTCTTTTTCTAAACCAGGAATATGCCCGCGGTGCGGCATACAGCCGCTTTTTCGTTTTTTCCGTGATCCTTCTCCCGAACAGTGCATTGGTTCCCGCATGCTCCATATACTCCTGTCCGAGGTGCAGCGCAAGGCGGCGTGCCGTCATGATCCATTCGGTCAGCTTGTCCCCATCCACCGCGTCTTTTTCCGGATCGATCGAATGAAGCCAACGCCGGAACGGTTCGTCTATTCGGTCATACCATTTTTCATACGCTACAAGCCGAACTGCATTATCTTTCTCACTGTTCTTGCTGTCCCCGCCGTCTGCTATGAAAATGCGCCATGCCAACAGCCCGACTTCCTGCGCTATAGCATCGCACTTTTCAACCTCTGTCGCAATACGTTTCTGCCACGGAACGCCTAATGCATCAAGCAGTGCGGCTTGCATCGTCAGCGTATCGCCAAGTACATCGGTCACAGCGCTTTTTTGCGAGCTGTCATAGCGGTTACAGGCGGTTGCAAACTGTACATATTTCTTTTTCTGCAGGTAGCGCTTTCGCTTCAGCCAGACGATCCACTGCACGACACCAGGTGCTTGGTTGGAACTCGCCGCGTTCTCGGATGTCATAAAAATATTCGCAAAATCGCGCCACATCTGCTTGCCTGGCTCGTGCGGCCACGGTACATAATAGACCGGCTCATTTTTCTTCTCAATCTTCTTCCATGCTGTCATTTGCTCCGCGAATGTATTTTGGGGATCAAATGAATCCCCGCATAAAATACCATATCCGGTCACGACTTCTTCTTCGCGGTTGAGCCAGATCAGGCGGGATTGCAGCGTGAGTAGTTCTGCTAGATTATCCGGAAGAGGAATCACGCGCAGTTCTTCGCCGCGGGGCGTTTCGCGTTCCCACGCCGGGCGATTTTCTCCCCAAAGGGTATGATCCGGCCGCAGCAATACCAGATTCAACAGCAGCGTTTCAAACAGATTGTTTCCTTTGGCATACACAAGTCCCAGCTGCCCGAGCCAGGCCGGCGCGATCTTGCCTTCCCGCTTTTCCTTCGGAATATGCGGTTTCAACGCCGCATCGTCAAAGCCATTGAGATAAATCAGCCACCGCGCTGCTTCCGCGTACGTAACATGCGCCTTTCCCTCTCCCGTCCTGGAGGCGAACAGGCGCAGTTTGTTCCCGCTCTCCGACAGCTCGCCGATCAGTTTTGACGCGCTGCACTGGGTGCCCTGCTGTGCAGTCTGGGACTGTCCAAAGGGCCGCTCGGGATGGAACAGCCAAAATCTTTCATGCCACTGTTTCAGATACTGCGCGATTGGCTGCTCCGGCAGCTCCCCACGCAACCAGAGCGACTCCCATCGTTCGACCGCATCGTCGGGCTCCTCCAGCGGCACCGATGCGCCGGTTTCGTCCGTACGTGAGAACACGGTATGCAGCACAGCCAACAACAGGCGCAGCACCGCTATATTCTGTGTCTGCAGCTCCCCGCCCAGATCCACAAAGGTATGCGCCCGAAGCAGCGCATCGCGCAAAGATACCTCTTCTTCAGTACCGTCCGATCGCAGCACGCGGATCCACGGCTCGTCCACAAGATTAAATACCGGTTCTGTCATGTTTCCCCTCCTTTTTCTACACATAGGCCGTCCGCTTCGGTATATTGCAGGCAGCAACCGCACAATGTGCCCCTGCCCGCCTGATCCAAGAGCAGAAACAGCTCGCCACGCAGCTGTGCGGACTGCTGCCATTCCTGCAGCACCGTACAGCCGTTCTGTTCGAGCTCCCGGATCACCCTGTCCACCCGCCAGCTTCGGCTAAACAGCCCGGACAGACGCAGCCGCTGTCGCGCAATATGCCGACATTCCTCTACCGATGGCACATGGTTTGCATAGATTGGGTTTTCCGGATCATCTGCGGCGAATACCCGGCCCTCCTGATCGCGAAACAGCACCAGCACCTCAATCGACGGATCACCGCCACGCACGCTGGCCTGCGCGCCCGATTCCCGTTCATCCCCATCATAATCCAGCATGCCTGCCATATCCGCCGACCGGCCGTATCCCGGTTTCCGCAGAAGGAACCGCTCTGCATCGCTGACCGCTTTCTGATATTCCTTTTGATAGGTCTGCCACGCCTCTTGTTCCTCCTCTTCCAGCGTATCAACCGCTGGAGCGCTGTATGCCGCCTGCACCAATGCTGGGATATCCTCCGGCAGCTGGATCTGCTTTTTCAGCAGGCTTCGCGTGCGCAGCAGCGGCCACTCGCCGTAAATCGCGCAAGCACCCGGTTCCAATTCCTCGCTCTCCAGCACAATGCACTGGGCCGCACGCAAAGCCTCCGGGCGCACCCTAACATGGCGTTGTAGCCGTCCGATTCGCTGCAGCAGCAGATCCATGGGGCACAGATCGGTCAGCAGCAGGTCGAAATCGATGTCTAACGACTGTTCCAGCACCTGCGTCCCCACGATGATCATCCCATCGCGTTGCACAGGCGTCGAATGCTTTCCAAGCCGCTCGATTAAAAGGGTTTCCCGTTCGATACGGTCTGTCATGATAAACTGCGAATGGAAATCGATCACCTGCATCTCTGGCATCTCCCGCCGCAGGTGCTGCGCCAGCTGCTGCGCGCGCTGCACAGTATTGACAATCACTCCCGCACAGCCGCCCTCATTTAATTTTTCCCGCAGGATCGATCGTACCTGTGCGATTTTGGCAAACGCAATCTGAACCGTGCGGCGCTGTGAGCTGTCTGCCGCCGTATCCTGTTTGATTTCCATTCCATCTGTCCATGTGAGCAGCGGATACCTGAAATTGGTTAGCCAATCCATTCGCTCCGGCAAAGTGTATTTTTGTTTGCCTGCCCTGCCAGTCAGATAGGCCGCGAACATCTCTCGCCGCCGAAATGCGGGCAACGTGGCAGATAATGCAATCACGGGCACTCCATATGCGCCAAGCCAAGTAAGTATGCGATCTAAATAGCAATTCATATATGGGTTGTAGGCATGTACTTCATCGATGATCACGGTTTTTCCGGCAAGCCCGAGGTGCCGCAGCATCACATGCTTCTGGCGGAGCGCAGCCATCAGCACCTGATCGACCGTACCCACCACAAAGTCCGCCAATAAAGCCTGTTTCCTGCCCTCAAACCAACTGTGCGCGATCAGGCCTGAGCTTTCGCTTTCATCTTCCGCCAGCTGTGCGCTACCACGGAACAGCTCCCGGTACTGCGGATTTAGCGCCGCTGTACCATGCGCCAGCCGAATGCCATAGGTATCATGATCCATCCGGGATTGATCGGCAGCCCAGGCACAGATACGCGGGAACAGGCCATTGGCAGTTGCCTGTGTCGGCAGTCCAAAAAACAAGCCACCGGCCGCTTCCCGACCGGTGAGCTGCTCCGCTCCTACGAGTGCAGCTTCGGTTTTTCCTGTGCCCATTTGCGCCTCCAGCACCAGAATACCAGGTTGACTCGCATGCCCCAAGATGTCCATGACCGCTGTCTGCATCGGATTTGGTGGGAATCCAAACCGGTTCTCAAAACTCGACTCGTCGACTCCCCACCTGTTTCCGATCCATGGATCAGGCAGATCAAGTGTTTCCCATGCCGTCTCCACACGCGCCGGATATTGCTTCTCAGAGCCGGTTTCTGTGACCGCGATCAGCGGAAAATACTTTGTATTGCTGGCGATCCAGTCCGCCATAATCAGCAAACCTGTCAATACCATCTGTGCTGTTATCGGAATGCGTCGCGGCAGGCTGTCTGTATCCGGAAAACCTGCTTCTTGCATCGCCGCATCTAAAAATGCGCGCCAGCATCGCTTCCATCGATCCAGTTCTCTGCCTCCGAAATTTCTCGGCCAAGTTTCAATTGCTTCTTCTGTATCTGCCATCACCGACTGCGGCTTGCCGTGATGAGCGCCTACAATTTGCGCAATTGAGGGCGGGCATCCATACCACAGCAAAATCGCTTCACTGGCCATCGCATGCGGCGTACTATGCGGATCAGAAAAACTGCCGCTGTCGGGCAGGGGCAACCCGCATAACGAGGCATCTTCCACCGCTGCCCGGATGGTGCTTTGAAACACGGCCGTCAGCTTGCCTATATCGTGCGTCAGACCAAGAAAACGGACCAGCTGCCAAAATACATCTGCGCCTACCGCGTCTTGAAAGAAGCAAATGGTCGACTGCGCCAGCCACTTCTGACAGAGCAACTCCATTATGCTTGATGTATCTTGCGCATGCATCCACAGCGGTAGATAGTATCCTCTGTCATCAGGATCAGATTTTGCCACGGCGCCGCTAGCCGCGTCTTTCAAATCCTTCATGTGACATTCCCCTCTTTCTACGGTTTATCGCCATCTACGGTTTATCGCCATTATATCACACATGAAAGAACTTTATACATTTTGGCCCGCGTCAAGAGAAGTTCGCAAAAAGGGTCCTGTAACATGAGAAGTTAAGCTGCCGAACTGATCAAAGCCTGGATAGACCGCTCACAGATGTACGCTCTGGAG
>JAUMSA010000178.1 GCA_031293105.1 Butyricicoccus sp.
CCCCTATAATGATAAAGGATAGAGAGGTGAACCGCATTATGTTCAAACTAGAGAGACGTGAATTCGTTAACAAAACCTTTCGGCTGCCGCTTGCGCTGGTGGAAGAATTGCAGGAACTGGCGCAGTGTAAAAATATGTCGCTCAATCAGCTTGTCATCCGCTGCTGTGAATATGCGTTAAGCGATTTGGCCGACGAGGACAAGCCGGTCACCGGTCCGGACCGGGAAAGCTGACCTTTCTACTTTTTCTTGACCTGTTCTGAAGCTGTCGATTTCACCGACAGCTTGCTTTTTTTGCCCGGATTTTTTTGCATTTTTCCAAAACGCCCTACCAGACTGCATGAAATTTTGGTATACTATTGTTACACAAAACCGTTCCGTGCACCATGCCGCCGAACGTCTGCCCCCTGGTCGCACCGGGGGCTGCAAAGCCGATTTGCTTTGGAAGGAAGGGAATCTCACATGAAACTCACATTGGAAAGTTTGCGTCATAACCTCTCTTGGAAGGGGTATCGACTGCCATCTTATGATATCGAGGCCGTCCGCGAAGCCACCCACGCTGCACCTACTTGGCTGCATTTTGGCGCCGGCAGCTTGTTCCGCGCCTTTCCGGCTGCACTCGCGCAGCGTTTGCTGACCGCCGGTCTGTCCAAGACCGGTGTCATCTGCTGCGAAGGCTATGACGAAGAACTGATCGACCGCGTTTACCGCGCCAACGACAATCTGTCGATCATCGCCACCCTGTACGCCGATGGCCACATCCAGAAAGAAGTCATTGCATCGGTCACTGAAAGCCTCAAAATGAGCGAGGATATGGACCGTTTGACCGAGATCTTCTGTGCGCCCAGCTTGCAGATGATTACCATGACCATCACCGAAAAGGGTTATGTGATCCGCGATAACGAGCGCAATTTTGTACCCGATTTCGCCTGGGATGCTTCGGTTGGCCCCAAGGCCGCAGCCGCTTCCTTCTTCGGCCGCCTGGCCGCACTGTGCCTGGCGCGCAAGCGCGCCGGTGCACCCGCCTTTGCGCTGGTTTCGCTGGACAACTGCCAGAATAACGGCACCCGCTTGCATCGCGCCATCACCGATATGGCCGACGCCTGGCTGGACGGTCAATTCATCACCCAAGAAGAACACGACTGGCTGGTCAATGATATCTCCTACCCGCTGTCCATGATCGATAAGATCACACCCCGCCCGGATGCGCGCGTCACCGAACAGCTGGAAGCCGACGGTTTGGAGGGTGTGCGCCCGTTCCTGACCGAAAAGGGCACCTACGCGGCCGCTTTTGTCAACACCGAACGACCGCAGTATCTGCTGATCGAGGACAATTTCCCGAATGGCCATCCGCCGCTTGAGCAGCTTGGCATCATCTTCACCAACCGCAAGATCGTTGACCGGTCGGCGCGCATGAAGGCCTGCACCTGCCTGAACCCCATGGATACCGCCCTGGGCGTCTATGGCTGCATGCTCGGCTATACCAGCATCCATGAGGAGATGCACGACCCGCAGTTGGTCACCCTCATCACCCGCATGAGCGTGGACGAAGCCATGCCCATGGTTGAGGACCCGGGCGTTATCAACCCGGTCGAGTTCCTGCATGAAGTGCTGCGCGAGCGCTATCCCAATCCCTTCCTGCCCGACACGCCCCAGCGTACGGCGACCGATACCTCGCAAAAGCTGTCCACCCGTTTCGGCCAGACGCTGTATGCCTATTACAATTCGCCGGTCCCCATGCACCGCGTTTCCGGTCTGACCTATATCCCGCTCGTGCTGGCCGGCTGGCTGCGCTATCTGCTGGGTGTGGATGATCAGGGTCAGCCGTTTGACCGCAGCCCCGACCCCATGCTCCCCTATCTGGACAACCTGCTCGAAGGCATCACGCTGGGCGGCGAACCGGCAAAAGAAAAGCAGCTCTATCCGCTGCTTTCCAATAAGGCCATCTTTGGCGCCAACCTCTATGAAGTTGGTTTGGCCGACCGGGTCACCGAAATGTTTGCCGAACTCACCCGCGGCCCGGGCGCCATCCGTGCAACCCTCATCAAATATTGCGGCGAATAATCGCCGGTTTGGCCGGAGCCTTTTGGCTCCGGTCTTTTTTTGCATCACGCCGCCCCCAACCGCATATACATAAAGATGCCACACGGAACCGGTCCGCGTGGCGCCAACCGAAAACGGAAGGAGCTGGTGCATCGATGTGTGGAATTGGTGGACTGATCGATTATGAACGGGGCGCCCGTGTTTGGAGCGACGTGGGGCGCCGGATGGCCCGGGCGCTGACGCCCCGCGGGCCGGACACCGGCGCGCAATATCTGGACGACAGCGCCCTGCTGGTACACCGGCGGCTGATCGTCGTGGACCCGGTCGGCGGCGCCCAGCCGATGGAATCGCCAGATGGAAATATTATCTTAATTTATAACGGAGAGTTATATAATACCGAAGATTTGCGTGTGCTGCTGCTGGCCAAGGGGCATACCTTTCGCGGCCATTCGGATACCGAAGTGCTGCTGCACGCCTATCTGGAATGGGGCACCGCGGCGTTTGAAAAGCTCAACGGCATCTATGCCTTTGCGCTGTGGGACAAGGCAAACGCCCGCCTGACCCTGTGCCGCGACCGGCTGGGGGTCAAACCGCTGTTTTACAGCCGCCAGCGCGATGGGATTGTGTTTGGCTCGGAGATCAAAGCCGTGCTCTGCCATCCGGAAATCCGGCCGCGCGTGGGCGCGGACGGTCTGCGCTCGGTTCTGCTGCTCGGTCCGGCCCGTCCGCCGGGATTCGGCGTGTTTGAGGGCATCGACGAACTGCTACCCGGCCATTATGCCGTGCTCACCCCCGAAGGATTCCATACCTATCCCTATTGGACGCTGCGCGCCCAGGAGCACACCGACTCCCCGACGCAGACGCTGGAGCGTACCCGAGAACTCATCGAGGATGCCGCCACCCGCCAGCTGGTCAGCGATGTGCCGCTGTGTACCTTCCTGTCCGGCGGACTGGATTCTTCGATTTTGTCCATGCTGGCCGCGCGCGCCTATCAGCGCCAAAATAAGCAGCTGCACACCTGGTCGGTCGATTACCGCGACAACGATAAGTATTTTACAAAAAGTTTATTTCAGCCAAATAGTGACTCTGAGTATATTGGCATGATGGTCGATGCCATCGGTTCGCAGCACCATGAAGTGGTGCTGGAAAATCCGGCGCTGTGCGCTGCCCTGCTGCCCAGCGTGGACGCCCGCGACCTGCCAGGCATGGCCGATGTCGATTCCTCCTTTTTGCTGTTCTGCGCGGCGGTCAAAAAGGAGTTTACCGTGTGCCAGTCGGGCGAATGCGCCGACGAACTGTTTGGCGGCTATCCCTGGTACCACCGCGAGGAGATTCTGTTTGAGGATACCTTCCCCTGGTCGCGGTCGGTCGATTTCCGGCTGGGACTGTTGCAGGACGGTGTGGTCACCGATGGTCCGGAATTTGTCCGCCAGCATTATCTGGACACCTGTGCGGCGGCCGACAAGCTGCCAAGCGACAGCCGAAAGGACGCGCGCATGCGCGAAATGTTCCTGTTAAACCTGCGATGGTTTATGGCGACCTTGCTCGAAGGAAGCGTTGCACAAGGATAGTTTATCTTATGCGGGCAAAACCCAAATATACCTGCTGTTTGCCGCTGTTTTGATTGCAAAAGCGTCCGAGGGCCCATCCGGCACGTTTTCGGAATACCGGGATTTTCCCCCGAATAGGTTAAAGGGAAAATCCATGCCGAAGGAGGGCCATCCCCGATGACCACGACCGCATCCGTAACGCCAAACCCCGCCCTGTCCCCCAGTGAACTAAAAGCCCAGATTGTACGCATCCGGCAGGGCTTTGACCGCCCGCTGCCCACCAAATAATCCAACGCGCACGCTGGGAAAGGAGGACGCCGGATGGTCGCCATCTACACTCGCCAGTCGGTCGAGCGGGCGGACAGCATCTCGGTCGAGCAGCAGGCACAGCTTTGCCGCGACGCCCTGACCGCGGGCGAAGCACGCGCATGCAAGGTCTACACCGACAAGGGCTTTTCGGGCAAAAATATCGACCGCCCGGCCCTTCAGCAGTTGCTCGCCGATGTAGAAGCCGGACAAGTCGAAAAAATCTTGGTCTACCGGCTCGACCGCATCAGCCGCTCGGTGCATGACTTTACCGGTCTGTGCGCCAGCCTGTCCGCGCACGGCGTACATTTCCAGTCGGTCACCGATGGGATTACGCTCGACGATACCCTTTCGGGCACCGTCATGGCGCAAATCATGATGGTGTTTGCCCAGTTCGAGCGTGAGACCATCCAGCGCCGCGTGACCGACAACTACATCGCCCGCGCCAAAGCCGGGATGTACCTAGGCGGCCGTCCCCCCTTTGGGTTCGACAAGGGCAAAACCGTGGTGGGCGGCAAGCATACGGCCTGTTATGTGCCCCATCCGCAGCAGGCCGCGCTGATGGCCGCCCTCTATGAACGCTATGCGCAGGACGGCCAGACCCTGGGCTCGCTCGTGCGCTGGCTCAACGCGAACGGGCACCGCACCGCCCGCGGCGGGAATTGGTCTACCCTCCCGCTCGGCCGCCTGCTGCGAAGTCCGGCGTTCGTACGCGCCGATGCGGCGGTCTACCGCTATCTGCAAGGTAAAGGCGCGACCATGAACGACCCCATTTCTTCCTATGACCAGCAGCACGGCTGTTATTGCTACACGCTTCCCCACGCCACGCCGCCGGGCAAGCGCCCGGCCACACGCAAATTCACCGACCTGTCGGGCAGCTTTGTCACCCTGGCCCCGCACGAAGGCCTTGTGGACGCCGCGCTCTGGCTGGACGTGCAGCACAAACTCGACCGCAACCGCGCCCTCAAAAGCAGCGGCTCGGGCTCCCATAGCTGGCTTTCCGGGCGGATGAAATGCAAAAAATGCGGATATGCCATCACGGTGGTCAACAAACCCGCCGGGATGCGCGGGCATTACATCAACTGCGGCGGGCACAAACGCGGCAATGCCGTCTGCCCCGGACGCAGCGGGGTCATCACGCTCGAGGACATCGAGGGCGCGGTCGAAGCGCAGCTGCTGCATTTTCTGACGAGCTACCGCGCCGTGCCCATCCAGGCGCAGCCGCGGCGCAGCGCGCAGGTGAACCAAATCGAAATCCAGATCGACGGCCGCGAGAAAGAAATCCAGCGGCTGACCCAAAACCTCACCCAAATCCTTGAGCCGGATGTCATACAGATCGTCGCCGCGCAAATCCATGAGGCAAACGAGCAGCTGTCCGCGCTCCAAGCCCAGCGCGCCGCCCTGCTGCATCGGGAGTCATCGGCCGATTTGGAGCCGTATTTTGACGCCGTGCTGACCGAGTGGCCGGACTACACCATCGAGGAAAAAAAGCGCATCGCCCAAGCCGTCATCGACCGGGTCTGGGTGGATGACGACACGATTGAAGTGGTATTCCGCGCCGCATACGGCGTATGAAAAGGGCGCTCCACCAGGGAGCGCCCTTTTTATCCTTCCATATCGATGGTCGTTTGGGCGGCCAGCAGCAGCAGGCGTTTGAATTCCTGCCGCTCGGCCTCGGTCATCTTCTGGGTCATACGCTGAAAGCACGTTTCAATCTCCTCTTTGATAAACGGATACACCTCCCAAGCCTTTTCGGTGGGATGGATATCATAGGTGCGTTTGTCCTTTGCATTGGTCGTGCGGACCAGGAAACCGAGCTCTTCGAGTTTAGTGACCGTCTTGGCGATGACGCTTTTGTCCAGCGAAAGCCGTTTGGTGATTTCATCCTGGGTGAGCATTTTAAAATCGCAGACAATCAGGATAATGAGCGCCTGCGCTGCGGTCAAATGATGCTGCAAACACCCATTGTTCAGCCAAATATGCGATTTTCTATATAAGATGGAAATGGATTTGAATGGGCTGTCCATGCTAAAAGCCATGTCGCCACCTCCTTTTGATGGTATTATAGCCCAATATCGTGGCATTTGCAACCAGATGTTGACGCCACATACAATCCGTGCTATGCTAATATAGTGGCAATTGCCACTATATTTTTTCTTCATCATCCAAAGGAGATTTGTCGATATGGAAAAACCCCAAAAAATCTGGAACCGAAGATTCATTCTTCTCTTTATCACCAACCTGTTGGTTTTGGCTGCCTTTTATGCCTCCATCCCCATCATCCCAATCTATTGCGAACAAATCGGCATCACCGGCTCCAAAATCGGCATTGTCCTGACCGCAATGTCGGTGGCGACCATCCTGTTTCGTCCGGTCGCCGGGTATCTGCTGGATAACTTCAACCGTTACCGGGTCTATCTGCTGTTCTTGGCCCTGTTTTGCCTGTCCTTTCCGGCGTTTATCGCCTTCCCCATCTTTGGGGTCTTGATTCTGATTCGGTTGTACATGGGTGCGGTCTATTCCTGTCTCTTATACAC
>JAUMSA010000196.1 GCA_031293105.1 Butyricicoccus sp.
CAGCGCAGGCTGCGGATAGGCCAGCGCATAAAGATCATCGGCCAGCGCGTCGCGCGCCAGGGCCGGCTGCAATTCGTCCGCCAGCGCGCGGGAGGCGACCGGCTTGACGATGAGGGGCAGGGAACAGGTTTCCTTCATGCGGCGCAAGACTGCCCGGCCGCGAGGGCCGATGGCCAGCACCCGCACATAATTACCCTCCGGGGGGATGGACTGCGGCAGGCCGAGCCAGGCCCGCAGCAGGATGCGCCGTACCCGTGCCAGCGGATACCGGCGGGTCTGCGCCGCGGTGCACACCGCCGCAAAGCTGGTCTGGTCGCGGATGGCCTCCCAAAGGCGGTATTCCAGCCCATCCGCACCGCCATAACCAGCCAAGTCGGCGGGCGTGAGCCGCCGAAGGTGGGCGAGCATGGCCGTGTCGAGCGCTGTGCGCAGAACCGGCGCTTCGCCTTGCTGGGTGGCCTGCTGTAAGACCGCAAACGAAGCCGGGGGCATGAGCGTCCGGCAGGCGTCGACCTGCCCACGCGCGAGCAGGCCGCGCAGGTAAGACGCCGAGGGCAGGCCGTCCTGCGGGGTGTCGCTGTCGTGCGCGCGGCCCGCGCGCGGGATGGCCAGCGGCTGGATGGTGCTGCCCAAGGTGTCCAGCGCCGAAAGATATTCGATGGCCAGGGTGTTGTTCGGGCTGGCAAACAGCGCGCCCGCAGCTGGGTCGACCGTCTGCACGGCCTGCTGCATGGCCGCGGCATAGGATAAGCCGCCGGCCATGGCCTGCCGCAAGGCTTCCGCATGGCCGCCTTCGGTCCGGGACAGGGCGGACGCACGCTGCAAAAGCGCAAGATCTGCCTGTTCGGCGCCAAAGGAAAGATGGGTCACACAGCCGAGCGCATGCAGCAGCGAAACCCCGCCCCAGGCGAAGCCGGATGCCGACCAAAGGCAGGCCGAAAGCGGCATTTCGACGACCAAATCGGCCCCGCACTGCACGGCAGCCCGTGCTCTGTGGTATTTTTCCAAAATCGCCAGATCGCCGCGTTGGACGTAGTTTCCGCTCATCACACAGACAAACGCGGTATCCGGGCCGAGCTGCGCACGGGTTTGCGCAAGATGGTGCAAATGGCCGTTGTGAAACGGATTGTACTCGGCGATGATGCCGCAAATTTTCATAGGCCCCTCCAAAAAAATGGTGAATTTTCTGTTGTGTTCACCGGTTGGTTAGTGTACAATAAGAATGTATATAGTGTCATTGTACTCTTTTTTGCGTTTTCCTGCAACCTATGGACGGGAACGCAAAAAACCAAAAACGTTAAAAGGGAGTTTTGAGGAATGAAAGTTTTGGTCATCAATGCGGGCAGTTCTTCGCTGAAGTATCAGCTCATTGATATGGATACCAAGGCAGTAATGGCCAAGGGTCTGTGTGAGCGTATCGGGATCGACGGCAAACTGACGCATCAGGGCAATAAGACGGACGAAAAATATAAAGCTGACATTGCAATGCCCACCCATTCGGACGCGATCAAGGCTGTGATCGACATCCTGCTCGATAAGGAGTGGGGCGTGATCGCCGATATGTCCGAGATCGATGCGGTTGGCCATCGCGTGGTACACGGCGGCGAGTATTTTGCCGATTCGGTCATCATCACCGATAAGGTCATCAAGGCGATCGAGGCTTGCATTCCGCTGGCCCCTCTGCATAACCCGCCCAACCTGACCGGCATCAACGCTTGCCGCGAAGTTATGGGCGACGTGCCGATGGTTGCGGTATTCGACACCGCGTTCCACCAGTCCATGCCGCAGAAGAGCTATATGTACGCGGTACCGTACGAATACTACCAGAAGTACAAGATCCGCCGCTATGGCTTCCATGGCACCAGCCATAAGTATGTATCCCAGCAGGCTGCCGAAATGCTCGGCCGCCCGATCGAGAGCCTCAAACTCATCACCTGCCACCTGGGCAACGGTTCTTCCATTGCAGCCATCGACGGCGGCAAGTCGGTCGATACTTCCATGGGCTTTACCCCGATCGACGGTCTGCCCATGGGCACCCGCAGCGGTAACATCGACCCGTCCATCATCGAGTTCCTGGCAGAGCATGAGAATATGAGCGCGGCAGATGTTATCAACATCCTGAACAAGAAGTCTGGTATGCTGGGTATCTCGGGCGTATCTTCCGACTTCCGTGACCTGGACGTTGCCATCAACGAGGGCAACACCCGCGCCGCGCTGGCAAAGGATATGTTTAACCTGTCGGTTAAGAAGATCATCGGTTCGTACATCGCCGAAATGGGCGGCGTAGATGCGATCATCTTCACCGCGGGCGTAGGCGAAAACGACCGTTCGGTTCGTTGGGACGTCTGCGAACATATGGAATACCTGGGCATCAAGATCGACCCGGAGAAGAACAAGTACCGTGGCCGTCAGATGGACATTTCCATCGACTATGCACGTGTACGCGTTCTGGTTATCCCGACCAACGAAGAGCTGGTTATCGCACAGGATACCGAGCGTCTGGTCAAGGAAGCACAGGCCAAGTAAAAAAAAGACCAAAGCGGACCGGTTTATTCAGCCGGTCCGCTTTTTTCGTGTCAGGTGGTACGGTCGGCCGCCTGAAGTTTAAAGTAAAAGCTGCAAGCCCAGATGCCGGCCAAACCGACCAAACCATAGATCAAACGGCTGATGACGGTACCCTGGCCGCCAAACAGCCAACCGACTAAATCCAACCCCGCGATGCTGAGGATACCCCAGTTGATCGCGCCGATAATGACAAGCGTAAGCGCAAGACGGTTCATAAAAATTCCCCTCCTTTGTCTTGTTTGCGGTTATTTTGCACAGCGCGGGAAGAAACTATGCACGACGCAGCGGCAGATAAAACAAGCGGATTTTGTGTTTTCTGGAAAGTTTATCTATTTCAAACTGATTTTTGGGGCACATCGGACAACAAAAAGCCGGTTTTGTCCGCGGAGTGCGCGATGGACGCCCGAAAAAATTTACACATTGGTTTCAAACAAACGAGGTTGTATGCTATAATATCTATAC
>JAUMSA010000208.1 GCA_031293105.1 Butyricicoccus sp.
GGGATAACCTTTGAGCGTAAAATTAAAATCGGTATATGGATAAGTGAAAAAGTAATTTACACAGAGAACACCGGCCAGTGCGCCCAGGATGCCCCAGAGATATCCGGTGGTATTCAGGGAGATGAGCAGGACGCCCAAGACATACAATTCGGACGAATTGCCGATGGTCTGGAAACGGTCGAGCAGGATGGCGTTGATGGCCGTCGCCGTTCCGAGGATGGCAGCCGTTTTGAGGGCGTTGACCGCGACCCGCTGCGGATTGAGGTGGAACGATTTCATGGGGTGGGACCTCCTGTATCCCTTATTATACACGAAAACAGCTCGGCCCGTAGCTGTTAAGAATTCTTTAACAAAATCTTAACATAAATGAGGCAAAAAATCTGTTATACTAGACAAAATACAAGGTGTAAAATATATCAATACCAAAATATCGCACAAAGAGGTGGTTTCCCATGGAGTCCTATGAGTTCCTGTTGATCATTGCCATCATCCTGTTGGCAACGAAAATACTGGGTTTGTTGTCAGAACGGGTGCACATGCCACAGGTGGTTGGCGCATTGGCAGCAGGTATTTTGTTGGGCCCCTCTGTGCTGGGACTTGTATCGGAAACCGACTTCCTGACCAAGACCTCGGAAATCGGCGTCATCCTGCTGATGTTCCTGGCCGGTCTGGACACCGACTTGGGCGAGCTGAAAAAGACCGGTTTGGCCTCGTTTGTCATCGCGGTCATCGGCGCGGGCCTGCCGCTGGTCGGCGGCACCATCTGCTATGAAGTCTTTTTCCGGGACGTGACCGACCCGATGGACTTCCTCAAAGCGGTGTTCATCGGCGTGGTGCTCACCGCAACGTCGGTATCCATTACGGTGGAGACCCTGCGCGAGATGGGCAAGCTCAAAGGCAAGGTCGGCACCGCCATTTTAGGCGCAGCGGTCATCGATGACATTTTGGGCATCATTGTGCTGACCGTCATCAGCGGCTTTGCCGACCCGACAGTAAATCCCTTCCAGGTCTTTGTTCGCATTGGTTTGTTCTTTGTTTTTGTCGGCGTGGTGGGCTTCCTTTGTTATAAGGTGTTCAGCAAGATGGACGTCATTTGGTCGCATCATCGCCGGATTGCCATCGCTTCGGTGGCGTTCTGCTTTGTCCTGTCGTATATTGCCGAGCAGTTTTTCGGTATCGCCGATATTACAGGCGCTTATTTTGCCGGCCTGATTCTGTGTAACATCATGGAATTGCGGGAATATGTGGCCAAAAAGATCAATATTATGAACTATATGTTCTTTGCCCCCATCTTCTTTGCCTCTATAGGGTTTAAAACCGAGCTGAGCGGCATGAATACCGAATTGGCTATCTTTTCGGTGATCTTACTCGTCATCGCCGTGCTGACCAAGGTTCTCGGATGCGGTTTGGGTGCGCGGCTTTGTGGCTTCAACCGGCATGAATCGCTCTCGGTCGGTGTGGGTATGATCTCACGCGGTGAAGTTGCGCTGATTGTCGCCCAAAAGGGCGCCGCGGTCGGACTCATCAGTACCAATATGTTCCCCGCCATTGTTTTAGTGGTTATCGTCACCACGCTCGTCACGCCCATTTTGCTCAAGATGGTCATGGCGCGCGACCCTGTGACTCCACAGCAAAAAGCAAGTGCATAAACAAATCCCCTGGTTTTCAAAACCAGGGGATTTGTTTATTCTGCATGGGCGAGCGCGCGCTGCATCAGCGACAGCTGGCAATCGACCGGCGGTTGGTCGTCGTCGCGCTTGGGGCGTTCGAGCTCCCCGTGCTTGTCATGGATACGGGCCTTGACGTTGTCGCGCAGGCACAAGTCCAGGATTTCATGCAGCCGGGCGACACAAGCCGGGTCGGTCACCGGGCAGGCGACTTCCACGCGTTTTTCGGTGTTGCGGGTCATCAGGTCGGCCGAACCAATGAAGATGCGTTCCTGTTCGCCGACTCCAAAGCTGAGGATGCGCGAATGCTCCAAGAACCGGCCGACAATCGACCGGATGCGGATGTTCTCGGTCTTACCCTTGATGCCAGGGGTCAAACAGCAGATACCGCGCACAATCAGGTCAATCGGCACACCGGCGCACGACGCATCGGCTAGGCGGTCGATCACATCGCGGTCGGTCAGGGAATTGAGCTTCATGACAATGCGGCTGGGCATCCCAGCCTGAGCTTTGAAGATTTCGCCATCAATCAGCGACAGGACAGCAGGCTTGAAGATATGCGGCGCCACCAGCAGTTTGGTGCTGGTTTCGGGCGCCACGCCAAGCGCCATGCTGGTGAAGAAATCGGTAGCGTCCTCGCCGATCACTGGGTCGGAGGTGATGAGCGACAGGTCGGTGTACAGCGTTGCGGTTTTTTCGTTGTAGTTGCCCGTGCCGATCTGGGTGATGTATTGGACTCCCTGATCGGTTGTACGGGTAATCAGGCACAGTTTGGAGTGCACCTTGAGGTCCTCAATGCCATAGATGACCTTGCAGCCTGATTCCTCCAGCCGTTCAGCCCATTCGATGTTGTTCTGCTCGTCGAAACGGGCGCGCAGCTCGACCAAAACGGTGACATCCTTGCCGTTTTCGGCCGCATCGCACAGATAGCCGATGAGTTTGGACTTGTGTGCCACCCGGTAAATGGTGATCTTGATGGAAGCCGTCTGTGGGTCGTTGGCCGCCTCCCGAATCAAATGCAGGAAGGGGTTCATGCTTTCATAAGGATAATGCAGCAGCACATCGTGCGCCAGCACCTGCGGCAGGATGGGCGCTTCGTTATCGAGCATGGGGCAGGGCTGCGGCGTCCAAGGCTCGTATTCCAGCCCGGGAGCAGGCGGCAGCATGCTTTCCAGACCGTACACATAATCCATATTCAGCGGCGCTTCGCAGCTGTAAACCTGATCCAAATCCAGCCCTAGCCGGACACACAGCTGGTGAAGGACATGACTCGGCAGCTTGCCGTGGTATTCCAGGCGAACAGGCGCCAAGCGGGTCCGCTTTTTGAGCAGCTTTTTCATACGCTGGCGGAAGTCAACATCCATTTCAAAGGCTTCGTCATCTGGGCTGATATCCGCATTGCTGTCTCTTATA
>JAUMSA010000221.1 GCA_031293105.1 Butyricicoccus sp.
CCCCCATTTTGCAAAGATTCTTTCATTTTTATACGCGCTTGTTTTTCTGTGTTTTTTCACAACTTTTACTCTACTTTCCTGTGTAATTTGCTAATCGCACTCGAAAAATCGCCTCTTGTTCCCGCTTACATCCGCTAGAAACACAAAAAAAATAACAGGAGTCCATAGACTCCTGTTATTTTTCCAATCTGCGGTGCACGGTGCTCTCCTGCTCCACGATGCGGTACGGCAATTCGACCTGCCGGCAACTGTCTGCTTCGCGTTCCAAAATCTCGAGCAGCATGCGCGCGGCCTGTGCGCCGCTGGTCTTATAACAATAATGTACCGTCGTCAGCCGCGGCACGACGACTTCCGACAGGCGGTTGTGTCCCATACCGGCCACAGCCACATCCTCGGGCACCCGTTTGCCCTGCTCCCGCAGATATTTGAGCGCCCCAACCGCAATCGGATCGGTCACACACAAAATCGCCTGCACATCCGGATGCTGCTCAAACAGGCTTTGACAGGCTGCATACCCCTCCTCAATGCCCAAGCCAGTGTACACAATCCACGGAGAAAGGCCCTGCGCCTGCACGGCATCCCGGAAGCCCTGAATCCGCTTGGCCCATAGGGTGCCTGGATGACGCGCAAGCATGGCGATGCGCTGACGGCCATCCCGCAAGAGCAGCTGGGTCAGCTTTTGCACGCTGGCATAGTCATCATGATATACGCACGACACATCCTCGGTCTTTTGCCCAATCAAGACGACCGGTACCGTTCCTCCCGCGATGGCTTTGCGATGCCTGGGGGTTAGGCGGTCGGCAATGAACAAAATTCCATCCACCTGGTCGTTTTTAAAATAGTCCAAATAGGAAAGCTCGTGCTCCATCCGGCCGCCTGTATTGGCCAACAAAAGCTGGAACCCCTTCTTTTCCAGCACGTCGCTGATGCCTGCCACCACGCAGCCGATGGGTTCGGAGTCGATCTTGGGCAGCAGCACCCCGATGGTGCGGCTGTGTCCCCGGCGCAGATCCTGGGCCCGCCGGGATGGGATATATCCGGTCTCGTCGATGACCGCTCGAATGCGCGCCTTCTTTTCCTCGCTAACCTGCCCATGGTTCAGATAGCGGGATACCGCTGTTTTGGACACGCCTGCTCGCTGCGCGATTTCTGCAATCGTCATACAGTCTCTCCCCCTTCCGCACGGTAGTTTTCTGCGATTATTATACCAAAAAACCACCCCTCGGGCAAGGCGCCTGCCACCCCGCAGTTAGTCTTGTATCACCTCCCTTTTTATGATACAATATGGATAAGAATTATGTTGGATACGTTCGCGCCCATCGCCGTCCGGTGCCCGCGTTGTCCGGATGAACAGGAGGTTGTTTGCCCGTGAAAATTCAAGAATCGGCTGAAAATTATTTGGAAGCCATTCTGATGATCCAAAAACAAAAAGGCTCGTGCCGTTCGATTGACGTAGCACAGTTTTTGTCTTTTTCCAAGCCCAGCGTCAGCCGCGCGATGAGCCTTTTGCGGGAAAACGGCTATGTCATCATGGACGAAAACGGCCTGCTGTCGCTCACCGATGCCGGCCGCGAGATCGCCGAGCGCATGCTCGAGCGGCATGAGCTGCTCACCGAATGGCTCACCCGCTTGGGCGTCCATCCGGATACTGCGCAGGCCGATGCTTGCCGCATCGAACACGTCATCAGTTCGGAAACCTTTGACCGTATCAAGGCGCACATTGCCCGCCACGCAGCGCCGCCCCAAGACTGACTTTTCATGACAGGATGCCCAACCCCGGGCATCCTGTTTTGTATAAAGCCCCAAAAGGAGGGACGACCATGCCCCGCACCATCCTGCACTGTGACTGTAATGCCTTTTACGCTTCGGTGGAAACGCGGCTTGACCCGTCGCTGGCCGCGGGCCCGATGGCCGTCTGCGGCGACCCGGAAAGCCGCCACGGCATCATCCTGGCCAAAAACGAGGCGGCCAAGGCCTATGGCGTGCAGACGGCCGAAACCATCTGGCAAGCCAAACGCAAATGCCCCGACCTGCGTCTGGTGCCGCCCCACCGCGAGGAGTATGTGCGCTATTCCCGGCTGGCCAACCAGCTGTATCTGGAATACACCGACCTGGTCGAACCGTTCGGCATCGATGAATCCTTTCTGGACGTGACCGGAACCCTGCACCTGTTCGGTTCGGGCCCGGCCATTGCCGACGCGCTGCGCGCGCGCATGAAGCAGGAGATCGGGCTGACCATCTCGGTCGGCGTGTCCTTTAACAAGGCCTTCGCCAAGCTGGGCAGCGACTACAAAAAGCCGGACGCCACGACCGTGCTCGACGAGAGCCGGTACCGCACCATCGTCTGGCCGCTGCCGGTCGGCGCGCTGCTCTACGCCGGCCCCAAGGCCCAGCAAAAGCTGCACCTGCTCGGCATCGAAACCATCGGCCAGCTCGCACAGGCCGACCCGGCCCTGCTGCATACCGCGCTGGGCAAACTGGGCGATACGCTGTGCGCCTATGCGCGCGGCGAGGACCGCGACCCAGTGCGCTCGTTTTATGCCGAGCACACGGTCAAGTCGGTCGGCAAAGGCATGACCTTTTCCCACAACCTCACCCAGCACGACGACATCGCGGTGCAGGTCATGATGTTGTGTGACAACGTCGGCGCCCGGCTGCGCAAGCACGGCCAGAAATGCCAGACGGTCCAGGTGCTCATCCGGGACCCGGACTTTCGCAACCTGTCCCGCCAGACCACCCTGTCTGCCGCGACCGACAGCACCCGCCTGCTCACCGAAACCGCCCTGGCGCTCATTGAGCAGCACTGGAAACCAGGCAAGCCCATCCGCATGATTACCGTGACCGCCTCCTCCCTGGTGGCCGATGGCGACGCGGGCGAGCAGCTTTCCCTGTTTGATGAGGGAGCGGCCGCCCGGCGGGAAAAGCTCGAGCGGCTCGACCGCGCGGTCGATGCCCTGCGCGGCAAATACGGCCGCGACGCGGTGCAGTACGGCGGCGCGCTGCGGCGCAAGCCGTAAAGGATTTGCCATGTTTCAGACATTTTTCTTTCCGCGCGCGCAAAATCGTTGTATAATAGAGGCGTATCCCAAGGGAAAGGATGGAACGGTTTATGGCTGATTTTGTATCCCACTATCTTTTTGGAGAACAGGCGCTCGCCGCCTTCCCCCCGGTCGTCCAGCTGGCAGCGGCGCGCCGCTCGGCGGTATTTAACTGGGGTTTGCAGGGTCCGGACCCGCTGTTTTTCCACAAACTTGCCTTTGGCAGCCCGCTGCACAAATACGGCAACCGCATGCATTCCGAACGCACCGATGAACTGTTTTTCGCCTTTGCCCGCGCGGTCAACCGCATGACGGGCGCCAGCCGCGAGATCGCGGAAAGCTATTTTTACGGCTTCCTGTGCCATTATGCGCTCGACAATGCGCTGCACCCATATGTCTATTGCCGCCAGCAGGAATGCCTGGAGGACGATCCCAAGCAAAGCGCCTCGGCCGTCCATTGCCAGATCGAAAGTGACATCGATTATGCGCTTTATGATGCCGAATACCATGCGCCCGTGACCGAATTCGACCCGGACGCCTACTATAAACTGACCGACGAGGAAACCGCCGTGCTGGCCGTGCTGCTGCATTACCTGCTCAAGGTGGTGTACAGCGTGTCGGTGGACACCGATGCCCTGCGCAGCTCGTTTGGCGAGATGCTGGCCGTGCAGAATGTCCTGTACGCCGGCAGCCGCACGCTTTATCATTCGCTGCGGCAGGTCGAAAAACTCATTCGCCGCGGCGCGGTGCTTACCAGCCACATCAAGGCCGAGCCGCCCCGCTGGAACTGCCTGAACCTCGACCATGCGCCTTGGCGTAACCTGTGGCAGCCCGATGTCGAACGCACCGAATCGGTGCCCGAGCTGATCGACCAAGCGCGCGACAAGGCGGTCGCCCTGGCCGGACAGTATGCCGCCGAATTTGACGCCGGTTGGCTGCTGTTGCACCATTTTGATTCGCCTTTTGACCAGGGAAATCCCAAAATGATCCCCGGTTAAGCGGCACACAGCGCCTTTCTTTTTCCGCAGTACGTGGACATGTGTGCGT
>JAUMSA010000247.1 GCA_031293105.1 Butyricicoccus sp.
ATTCTCCTCTTGTAGGCCTCTTTTTTGTGCTGTCCGCACAATCTCGGGCGGTTCAGCGGGCTTGTGCCTTTTCTTATCCGAACCGGCGGGAGGGGTCAATGTGTCCAAAACAGCGGAAGTTCTGCCGGGCTTCGTCCAGGCAAAGGCCGGCATTTTCGCCGCTTGGCTGCCAGTCGGTTTCAAGTTCGGAATCGACCGCCCAGCCGCAGACCGGGCATCGGTCGCCCTCCTGCGGTGGGACGGGATACTCGGCTCCGCAGCAGGCGCAGGGCACCGGCTCCAACCCAAACAGAGGGTCCCACAGCGGTTCATCTTCGTCCGCTTCTTCCAGCGGGATGAGATCGGGGCGGTCGAGCGGGTCGGGCGCCGTTTCTTCGGGCGGCTCGGCCCCGAAAAACCAGAGGTCAGTCAATTTCAATCGCCACCGGGCAATGGTCGGAGCCAAGCACATCGGTCAGGATGCGCGCCGACTTGACATGATCGATAAAACGCGCGGAAACCAGGAAATAGTCGATGCGCCAACCGGCGTTCTTTTCCCGCGCCTTAAAACGGTAGCTCCACCAGGAATAGATGCCTTCGGCATCCGGGTAGAAGTGCCGCCAGGTGTCCACAAACCCGGCGCCCAGCAGTTCGGTCATCTTCTGCCGCTCTTCGTCGGTAAACCCGGCGTTCCGGCGGTTGGTCTTGGGGTTTTTCAGGTCGATTTCCTGATGGGCGACATTCATATCGCCACAGATGATGACCGGCTTCTTCTGGTCGAGCGACTGGACATAGGCGCGGAAGTCGTCCTCCCACTGCATGCGGTAGTCCAGGCGCTTGAGTTCGTTCTGCGAGTTGGGCACATAGACGGTCACCAGATAGAAGTCCGGGTATTCGGCCGTGATGACCCGCCCCTCGTGGTCGTGCTCGTCGATGCCCAGATTATAGGTCACACTGAGCGGCTCGGTCTTGGAAAACAGAGCCGTGCCCGAATATCCTTTTTTCTCGGCCGAGCACCAGTATTCCCGATAGCCCTCAACCTGCGGGGCCTGGTCGGGCTGCAATTTGGTTTCCTGCAAGCACATCATGTCAGGCTGTTCGGCCTCTAAAAATTCAAAAAATCCCTTGCCCACACAGGCGCGTAGGCCGTTTACATTCCAAGAGATCAGCTTCATCGGCATTGCCTCCTTATTGTTTCAGTATGCCGCTTTCGTCGATGCGGCGCACGGCTTCCTCCATGCGTTCGGGCGGTACCACCAGCGCAAAGCGCACATAGCCTTGGCCCATTTCGCCAAAGCTTTCGCCCGGCACGCAGATGACGCCGGTTTTGTCCATCAGTTCCAGAACAAACGCGGCCGAGGATGCGAAACCGTCCGGGATCTTGGCCCAGACGAACATGGTGCCGCGGCTGTCGGGTACATCCCAGCCGATGCGGCGCAGCCCGCCGCACAGCGCATCGCGCCGCTGCTGGTAGCCGATGCGGTTTTCCCGCACGATATCCTGCGGGCCGTTGAGGGCGGCTACCGCACCCGCCTGCGCCGGGAACCACATGCCGTAGTCGATCTGCGAGCGGAAGGTATGGAATTTCTGGATGATGTCGCGGTTGCCGACCGCGAAGGATACGCGCATGCCGGTCAGATTGTAGGTTTTGGATAGGGAGTTAAATTCGATGCCCACATCCATCGCGCCCGGGATGGACAGGAACGAAATCCCCTTTTTGCCGTCCATGACCAGGTCGGAATAGGCGTTGTCGTGCAGGATGATGATATCATGCTGCTTGGCAAACGCCACCAGCTTTTCATAGAATGCCACGTCGGCCACCGCCGTGGTCGGATTGTTGGGGTAGGAGACGACCATCAACTTGGCACGGTCTGCTACCTCGTCCGGGATGTCGGCGAAGTCGAGCACCCAGTCCTTTTCCGGGTACAGCGGATACAGGCCGATCTCGGCGCCGGTCAGCATGGGGCCAAAGGTGAAAATCGGGTATCCCGGGTCGGGAGCCAGCACCAGATCGCCTTCGCCCACAAAGGGGAAGGCAACATGAGCGATGCCCTCCTGCGAGCCGTCCACGGTCATGATCTGCTCGGGGGACAGCTTGACCCCATACCGGCGGTCGTACCAGTTCTGCACCGCGCCGACCAGCTCCGGGGTGTCGTTGATGGAATATTTATAGTTATCCGGCTGCATGGCCGCGTCGGCCACCGCCCGCATGACATGTTCATCGGGCTGAAAATCGGGCGTGCCGATGGACAGGTTGATGACATCCACGCCGCGCGCGGCCAGTTCCTTCTTTTTGTCGTCCAGTTGGTTAAAGATATTCGATTCGGTCTCCTGGCCGAATTTGATAAAACGCATCGGTCTTACACTTCGCTTTCTTTTCTTTCTTTGGCTATTATAGCACGCACCAGCGCGAAAAAACAGCCCATTTTTAAAAGCAAAACAACCTGAAAAATTTGGTTTCCATATTGTTGCTTGACTTGTCCGGCAAAAGCTTTTACACTGAGTACATCCAAAGTACAAGGGATGGCGCTGGGCGAGGGCTTTGCCGTTTGCCGGCGCTGTGGACGGAAAGTGCCCAAGTAAGAGGAGGCTTTCATGGAGCGTTTGACTAGGCGCACTCCGGATGGGGTCGAGGTATCCGATCCGGCAGCAGCCTTGGAACGTCTCGCGCAGCTTGAGGATTTGGCGGAAGCCCTGCTGGCCGAGCGCGGACAACTCGCACAGGAACTCGATACCCTGCGGGTGCAGGGCAAGACCAAGACGGTGCGGTTCCAGGAACTGCTGGCAAGAAAAATGACCAATCGGGAAATGCTTTCCCGGTTTGGGATATCTGTATGAGGTGAATCATCATGCAACAAGACTCAGATCGCTGTTCCAAGGGGGAGCTTTTGGCCAAGATTACCGCAGGATATGCCGTGTTTTCCATGGTTTTTCAGGTGGTAACCTATTTGGCTGGCGCAGGTTCGCCTGCGTATTTCGGGGGAGCACAACTCGCGGCCACATGCGTATTTTTGATTTTGAGCCTGTGGTGTACCTTTCACGCCCTGCGTACCGGGAACCGCACGCTGCTGTTTGTGGAGGTCATGTACTGGATTGCAACCTTGCTGCTGACGCTGCCGGCCTTTTTGGCCACCTTCGGCGTTTTGGCGCAAAATTCCAACGTGGTGTATCAGTGGATTTTATTCCCGGTGTTTTCCCAGTTTTTCGGATTCCTGCCCTGGATGAACGAAATGTCGATCATGGGGCTGGCAGTTGCCTTTGCCTGCCTGGAGCTGGGTATCCTATCGTGCGGCGCCTACCGGCGCAAACTCATCCAATAAAAAAAGACGGCTGAAAAAGCCGTCTTTTTTTGCGCAAAACGACCCCGGTGCTTTTTTGAAGTGACCCCAAAAAGTTAGACAGTATTTGAAGGGAAAAAATTGTTTAAGCAGCCGAAAGGGCTTGCTGTCTGTGTATTGCAGGCGGCAAGCCCTTTAGCTTTGCCTTGATTCTGCGGTTGTTGTAGTAATCGAGATAGTCTATCAGCTCCTGGTTGAAGTGCTCCATGGATTCAAATTTTTGCAGGTACAGCAGCTCACTTTTGAGTAAGCCAAAGAAATTTTCCATAACAGCATTGTCCAGACAGTTACCTTTACGGCTCATGC
>JAUMSA010000307.1 GCA_031293105.1 Butyricicoccus sp.
CAGATGTGTATAAGAGACAGGTATAGTCCCCTTCCCTAAATCGGTGACAAAAAAATCCGGACTGCGTTTTTTCCGCATGTCCGGATTTGCTTTTATTGTACGCCGGTGCTGCCGTGTCCACCACGGTCGGTATTGCCGAGCTCCTGCACCTCATCAAACGAGATGGACGGCTGATGCTCCATAATACGGAACTGACACACCCGGTCGCCAACGTGGATGACCGTATCGCGCACCGCATAGGCGGGCATGAACCATTGATCGTTATCGCCGCAATAGGTTTCATCAATCACACCCATGCTGTTGGTCTGCAAGATGCCGAAGTTCTTAAATGTTGAGCTGCGCGGCACCACATGGGCCTCATAGCCGGCTGGAAGCTGCATGGCAACGCCGAGCGGGATCAGGCGAAACTCTCCGGCCTTCATTTCCACTTCTTCGGCGGCACGCAGATCGATCCAGTCCGATTTGCCATCGATATACCGCAGCCGCTCAATCTGATTGGAAAAATACTTGATTTTGATATTCATAGGTCCTCCTTAAATGCTGTAATCGGGTTCGGGCCGGAGCACGATCTGCCCGAGCGCAAAGGTCTTGGGAACATCGATCACGCGCTGGTTTTCGCTGCCCCGCCACGGCAGAAGCGTATCCCGCGCGGCTTCAATGTAGCGGCCGTCTACCACGACATCCACATTCTGAATCAGCGGCAAATGCCGAATGTCCTCCCACTTATAACCGGTATACAGCCAGATGGTCTTGTCTGAAAACCGGTCTTTGATCTCCTGACACAATGCGGCAATTGCCTCCCGGTTGGTCGGATACAGCGGGTCTCCGCCTGATAAGGTCACGCCTGCAATATAGTCTTTTTGCAGTTCCTCAAACAGTTCCGCTTTTGCCTGTGTATCAAAAGGCAGGCCGCCTTCGGCATCCCAAGTCACAGGGTTGTGACAGCCTGGGCAGGCGTGCGCGCAGCCGGATACCCATAGTACCACGCGCAGCCCTTCCCCATTGAGCATATCGTCCTTTGTGATATTATGATAGCGCATTTACATACTCTTTCTTTCTGCGATTTCTGCCATTTTTGCTGCATTCAGGCGCGTATCGCCCTTGACACGCGAATACGACAAGTATCCGTTCATCCGCTCGATCTTGGTCAGGTTACGGCTGCCGCATTTGGGACAGGTGTCCATCGCCAGTTCTTCGTGGCCACAGTCGTTGCAATACGCCAGCGACAGGTTGACACCTTCGTAAAAGCCCATGCGCATCGCCCGGCGCACCAAGGTGCGGATGGCTTCCAGATTGTATTCGATCGGATATTTGACATATTGAATCTTGCCGCCGTTGCACAGGTTCCAGAAGCGATTCTCCAAATCCTGCTTTTGAATCGGCGTCAAGTCCTCGGTCACATGGCAGTGGAAGCTGTTGGACACATAATCGCGGTCGCTGACCCCTTCAATGATGCCATACTTTTTGCGGAACTGCTGCACTTGCAGGCCGCACAGGCTTTCTGCCGGGGTGCCATAAATCGCGTACAGATTGCCGTCCTCTTCCTTAAACTGATTGACCTTGTCGTTGATGTGCTGCATCACTTCGAGTGCAAAGGCGCCATCTTGCACCAGGCTCTTGCCGTTATAGAGCATTTGCAGTTCATTGAGCGCGGTGATACCGAACGATGCGGTCGCAGTTTTCAAAATTGGCTTGATCTTATCATGCAGGCCCAGATTGCCGCCGTAGAAGCCGCCTTCACAGTAGGCCAGCGGGTTGGTGGAAGCCCGCATCTCTCCCAAATACGCATAGGTACGGATGTGTAATTTGCGGATCAGTTCCAGATAATAATCGAGAACCTCATAAAAATCGCGGTTTTCCTGCCGTGCCTTGGCCAAAATCATCGGAAGATGGAGCGATACCGCACCAATGTTCCACCGGCCGACAAAGACCGGCTTGTCCTCGTTATCAGCTGGCTTCATGCCGCCGCGTTCATACCACGGAGACAGGAACGCGCGGCAGCCCATGGGGCTGATGATCGCGCCATACTTCTTATACATGCTGGGCACATACCCTTCGCCCGTCAGGCTGAGCCAGTCAGGATACATGGCCTTGGACGAGCACAGAATACCAGCTTCAAATACGTCCTCGAGCTCCTTGCCCGGACCGTGCAAGTTTTCGTCATATAAGAATACAATCTTCGGGAACAGCACCGGCTTTTTCTGTCCCTTTTTGCCCTGTCCACGGCGGCGGACGTTTAGCATAGTGATCGACGCCAGCTTGGCAAACCGTCCGGTGCCGGTGCCCATGGTCATGGTGATAAACGGATAATCGCCGCGGCTGGATGCCACCGTGTTAAACTTATACTCCCAGCCCTGGAAGCCCTGCTCAAAATCATTGAGAATATCGGCCATGACTTCCTTTTCAACCGTTTCGGCATCCAGACCTAAACGGCTGTATTTCTCGGTCAGCATCTTGTAGCTGCGCTCCGCGTAAGGCTCGAGCAGCAAATCGACCGACGGAACGGTAAAACCACCATATTGCTGGCTAGCAGCTGACAAGACAATATCACCGATCACGTCAAAGGCGACATTCAAGGTCTTAGGCTCATTGTACCACAGGTTGCCCATCTCAAAGCCGCCCTTTAAGACATGGCCCACATCAAACAAGCAGCAGTTCATGGTGTCGCGGCGGGCCGACATATCATGGACATAAATATACCCGTCCCGGCAGGCTTGCAGCTCCTCGGTGGTCATGAAAAACTTCTGATACAGCTCCTTATTCAGCTGATTGAAGATCAGACTGCGCTTGGTGGAAACCAGCGCCGAATCGGTGTTAGAGTTTTCCTTATCCCCGATGTACATAATCGACTGACTCTTCTTATAAACGCTGTCGAGCATACCGACAAAGTCCTGTTTATAGTTGCGGTAATCGCGATAACTCTTGGCAACTTCGGGGCGGACGCTTTCCAGCGCTGCTTCCACGATGTTGTGCATCTGCCAGATCTGGACTTCGGAAACGTGCATATTTTTCACATAGTCCTCGACATAAGTGCAAATTGCCTGAGTTTCCGCATCTGTAAAGGTATAAAGTACCCGATTGGCCGATTTATTGACCGCCGCGATCACTTTTTGTACGTTGAATTCCTCGCGAGTGTTGTCCTTTTTGATAACATAGATCATCCCAGCGGGCTCCTTTCTCATTCTATATAGTAGCCGGTTTATTATACCACACCACATCTTGTGCTGCTACCCATGAATTTCTACAAATTCCACGCCATAAAACCGTCAATTCTCGTGAACATTCCCGCGCAGTTTGGTTGACATCCCCAATCCTTCCTCTTATAATGAAAACATCCAAAATCATACCTGCATGGGAGGAAAACAATGGATACTCAATCCTGTATTTTGACCCGCCGCAGCATCCGCAAATTTGCGGATGAACCGGTGAGCCATGAAACTTTGGAAAAGATCATTTCTCTGGCAGCCTATGCCCCCTCTTGGAAGAATACCCAGATCGCCCGGTATATTGCCATCGAAGACCCCGAGGTGCTGCACGCGATTTGCGAAACCTATGCGCCTTTCAATGCGCGCATCATCGGCGGCTGCAAAACATTGATCGCTCAAACCTTTATCAAAAACCGTTCGGGCTTTGAACGCGATGGTTCGTTCTCGACCGATCGGGAAGGCGGCTGGCAGTATTATGACTGCGGCATTGCGGCGCAGACCTTCTGCCTCGCGGCGCATAATTTTGGCGTGGGCTCGGTCATCATGGGTATCTTTGACCGGGAAGCGCTAGAACAATATCTGAACATCCCCGAAGATCAAGAGCTCATGGCACTCATTGCCATCGGCTACCCGGAAGGGGATGCGGTTGCTCCTAAGCGCAAAGATGTACAGACGCTGCTCAGCTATCGATAAACAGACTAAGCCACCCGCGCCTTCTTCTTGAGACCGTATGGCTTTTTCACGCAAAAAACCCGCCGGTATAACCGGCGGGTTTTCTTACCATCTGACGCGCACACGCACAGGCTGCAAAACGGGCATACCCGGCAGGTGCCTTTGAGCGAATCGCACGATTGCACCCATTATCCCATCCTGCTGCGACAAACCATATAAAATATTCCACAAGGGTCTCATTTGTATTTTCTCCTTTTGCAATTGCGGGAGTCCAGCTCCCTTCTGATTCTTATTATAGCGGATGTCTTTTCAAAAAAGGTGGCCAATTGATGTCTGGGACGTGAACAAAATGTAAATTTGGCTGGAAGGATTCCATTCCATACTGTTACACTAGAAAATATATTCCATATGCCAAGCGAATATCTCTTGTTCTTCGGTACATTCAATGGTATAATCGGTTCATAAAGACGAAAAAATATATTTTTTGTTGAAAAAGGTATCTCTCTGTCGGACGAGCAAAGGGGTATCTTTCCAATTTTTAAGCGTATTCTGCATTTCGTATCCGGCTGATGCTGTGCATCTGTTCCGCGAATTGCTGCAATTTTTGGAGGAAGAACATGTTTTTTATACAGATGAATGTCCATGGCAAGACCATGTATCTGCATAACCATCGTTTGGCTTTGTATCTGCCCGATTATGCCCGCCGGTTCCACACTGAGGCGGCGGCGCTTCGGTTCATGAAACGGTACGATGCCCCAAATCAATTTCCTTGGCGCATTATTGAAATTACCGATTCTGAACTAAATGCCCGCCGCTACTGGATGCCTGCAACGCATTCCTAAAGCAGTCACCAGTTTTAAGCTCTGTACATAGTCTGACAATGAAGAAAGCTTCTTCAATTTCTTAATCGGAGGTCATACTCATGTCAGAGAAAATTGCACCCGGTCCGGTTGGCGGCGGCTCTTGCTTCCGAGAAGCTGTTTGCATCCATACCAATAAGGTTTACGATTCCTGCAAAAGCAAGGAATGTATCCGGGACTTGCGCGTCTACTTGACCGCAGAGTCGCAGAACTTCATCAACAACAACTGCGTTTCGGTAAAGCCCCGCGCAGCCGAACTGTTGTTTGTCAACATCGATGTAGAAAAGGTACCCTATAAATCTGTACTGCGAACTTATCACTTCCTCTGCTCCTTTGGTGCAGGGGGTTTCTTTGTCGTATGGAGTTTTTATCAAACGCCCAGAGAATGGGCGAGAAAACGACCCTAGTTTTTAGGGAATATAACCTGTCTCTT
>JAUMSA010000260.1 GCA_031293105.1 Butyricicoccus sp.
GCTAAAACCCAATTTCTCCCCGATTTCCCGCAGGTTCATTCCCTGCTCCCGCAGTTCCAGTATTTCTTTCTCATGTTCTTGAATATGACTGTATTTTCTCGGCATAACAAAGACCTCCTGTGGTAGTTCCATTCTACCACAAGAGGCCTTCTTTTTTCATTGTCCGTTTTTACTGGTTCGGTTCATGTGGGAGAGGGCTTTTATTTATAGTATCCGGAAAAGCGGTGGCAGATACATGCCGTATTCGATGTGGGTCACGCCATTATGCCGGATTTTCTGCTGGACAAGGGTGATGGCAAAGAAGGCGGCGACAAGCAGAGCGAAGTACACCACTAGGATGACCAAGGAAAGCATGCCGTACTTTTTGATAAAGTCCCGCAACTGGTTCCAGTATTTCTCGAGAATTTCAATCCACCACATGGACATTGACCTCCCTTCCTAATATTTAGGAAGTATCACGCTGCCAACATAAAATCAATGGGATATTTGAATGAAAAAAGAGGGCGATTTTTGGGCAAAATGCAAAGGGACACATGACGACCGTGATATGGTTAGCAAAACCGTGTGATACCCTTGACAAAGTCGCCGGAAACATGGAAAATAATAATGAAAAGCATCTTTGCGCAAGCAGGGAAAATTGCGATACTCAAGCCCGTTTGGGATTGAGGAAAGAGGAAGGATGGAATACTAGTGATTACAATCAAAGCATTGGGCGTATCCGAAGGCCTGGTCAAGGCCAAGGCATTTGTCCTGCGCGAACCCGACCTGAGCGTGGTCAAGCAGAAAGTAGAGGACGTAGCTGCTGAACAGGCTCGTGTGGATGCGGCGATTCAGACCGCAAAACAGCAGATCGAAGGCATTTTGGAAGAAGCCGGCCAGACGCTCGGCGACGAAGCCGAAATCTTTGAAGCACACCTGATGATGATCGAGGATCAGGACTTCATCGACGGCATGAAAGACATCATTGCAAACGAGGGCGTATGCGCCGAATATGCTTGCAAGGTCAACTGTGACAACTTCCAGGAGATGTTCCGTGCCATGGATGACGAGTACATGCAGGCGCGCGCTGCCGACATCGGCGATATCTCCATGCGCGTGCTCAAGGTACTCAAGGGCGTATCGGACAACCCGATCGACACCATTGTGGAGCCGTGCATCATCGTAGCCAATGACCTGACCCCGTCGGATACGGCCAAGGTCGGCACCAAGCCGGTTATGGGCTTCATCACCCAGATTGGCGGCCGCACCAGCCACTCGGCGATTATGGCGCGCTCCATGGGCCTGCCGGCTGCCGCCGGTGCGGGCGAACAGGCACGCATCATTGAAAACGGCGACTTTATCCTGCTCGACGGCTGCACGGGCGAGATCACCGTCAACCCGGCCAAGGAAGACGAGGACGAGTTCGACCGCAAGAAGGCGAAATTTGACGAACAGCGCCGTATGCTGGAAACCTACCGCAACCAGAAGGGCGCGACTTCGGACGGTCACCGCATCATCATCGAAGGCAACATCGGTACCCCGGCCGACGCGGTTCGTGTGGACGAGATGGGCGGCGAAGGCGTTGGCCTGTTCCGCTCCGAGTTCCTGTTTATGGACCGTCCGGACCTGCCGGCTGAGGAAGAGCAGTTTGAAGCCTACAAGAAGGCAGCCGAGACCATGACCGACCGTCCGGTTATCATCCGTACCCTGGACATCGGCGGCGATAAGGAAGTTCCGGCGCTGGCGCTCGAGAAGGAGCAGAACCCGTTCCTCGGCTATCGCGCCATCCGTATCTGCCTGGACCGCGAAGAACTATTCCTGACCCAGCTACGTGCGCTGCTGCGCGCATCCGCGTTCGGCGATATCCGCATCATGTTCCCCATGATCTCCTCGCTGGAAGAAGTGCTGGATGCCAAGGCTATGGTCGAAAAGGCCAAGGAACAGCTCCGCGCCGAAGGCAAGGACTTCAACAACGATATCAAGATCGGTATCATGATCGAAATTCCGGTTGCGGCTGTTTGTGCTGATATCCTGGCAAAGGAAGTCGATTTCTTCTCGATCGGCACCAATGACCTCATCCAGTATTCGTGCGCGGTTGACCGCATCAACGATAAGATTTCGTCCCTGTACCGTCCGCTCCATCCGGGCGTGCTGCGCCTGATTAAGATGACCGCTGATGCTGCTAAGGCCAACGGCATCGAATGCGGCGTGTGCGGCGAAATGGCCGGCTCGCGCGGCATGGCTAGCGTACTGTGTGGCCTGGGCGTGACCAACCTGTCTATGTCCGCTTCGTCCATCCTGGCGGCCAAGAGCGACCTGGCACACCACACCTACGAAGAATGCGTCACCCTGGCAAACAGCCTGCTCGGCGGCGTATCGGCAACCGAAAACGAGTCCAACATGGGCTAAAACAACCAGCGCCGCAGCCAGTTGGCTGCGGCGCTTTTTTATGAAGCAAGGGAGCTTTGGACTCCTTTTTTATTTACCCGACTTATCCGCGGGCTTGCAGAGTAGGGCGAACAGACAGCCAAACACGATGGCCGCTGCGATGCCGCCTGCGGCGCCGGTCACGCCGCCGGTAAAAATGCCGAGCAGACCGCTTTCGGCCACGCCCTTGGCGACCCCCTTGGCCAGCGAATACCCGAAGCCGAGCAGCGGCACGGTCGCGCCCGCACCGCCCCAGTCGACCAGCGGCTGATACAGCCCCAGTCCGGTCAGGATGACGCCCAGCACCACATAGCTGACCAGGATGCGCGCGGGCGTCAGTTTGGTTTTATCGATCAGGATTTGCGAGAGGGCACAGATTATACCACCTGTAATAAATGCCTGTAAATAATGCATATTGTTAATCCCTCCGTTCGATGACGACCGCATGGCACACCCCGGCGATAGCCTGTCCCTGTTGGATGGAGGTCGGGCTCATCAGCGCGCCGGTACCGGCAAAGACCAAGCGTTTGAGGTCGCCCCCTTGCATTTGGCGCAGCAGCTTGCCGCACAGCACGGCAGCCGAGCAGCCGCAGCCCGACCCGCCCGCGTGGACGTCCTGGTCGTCGCCGTACAGCATGGAGCCGCAGTCGGAGTAGACCGGGGTAATGTCGATACCGTCCTTTTCGAGCAGCCGCACCAGCAGACTGGCGCCCACATCGGCCAGGTCGCCGGTCACAATGCAGTCAAAATCCGCCGGATGGGCGTCCAAGTCCTGAAAGAGCATGGACAGCGTGTGATAAGCAGCCGGTGCCATGGCGGCGCCCATGTTATTGGCATCCTTGACGCCCAGATCGACCATCTGTCCGATGACCGCATGGGTGATGCACAGGTCGCTGGCGGCTTGGTCTAAGATGACCGCGCCGGATGCGGTGGCTGTCCATTGGGCGGTCGGCGGCCGCTGGCCGCCGTAGGCGAGCGGAAAGCGGTATTGTCGCTCGGCTGAGCAGAAGTGCGAGGACGCGGCTGCGGCCAGACGGTTGGCACAGCCGCCGTCCACCAGGCAGGCGCCCACGGCTAGCCCTTCGGCCATGGTTGAGCATGCTCCGTACAGCCCCAGATAGGGCACATTCGACCCCACCGAGGCAAAGGCCGAGCCGATGCACTGGTTGAGCAGATCACCCGCTAGAATCATGTCCAGGCCGCTCAGCGGTACCCCGGCTTTTTGGGCCGCAGTTTCGATGGCGGTTTTTTGCATCTGGCTTTCGGCGAGCTCCCAGGTTTTTTGACCAAAGTGGGAATCTCCCCCCACCACATCAAAGGTGCCGCGCAAGGGGCCAGCGGCTTCTTTGGTTCCCACCACCGACGCATAACCCAAAATGCCCGGCGGCTGCTCAAAGCGCACGGTGCGTTTTCCAATGCGTTGCGCCATGCAGATTTCCCTCCTTGGGGCGTATCAGCCCCGGTTGTTTTTGCGGTTAGTTTGGCCGGGAGTGGGACGCATTATGCAAAAATACGGGCAGGATTCGGACTGCGTCCGCAGCCGGATATACCGGTCGGAAACCGGTCGGGGATCGATGCGCGGCGCGCGCGGCACCGGCAGAGGACAGGGCATAGTTTGCATAGAAAAGAACCCTCCTTTTTTTATACTATGCACACAAGCGGCGCGGTTGATACGGGGTGAGCAGGC
>JAUMSA010000099.1 GCA_031293105.1 Butyricicoccus sp.
TCAACCACTTGCCTCAGGGATTCATAATTTTTTCATTTTTTACCGTGGGTTTGCCGGGCTCACTCCCGGTTCTTTGCCAAAAACCGATGAAAAAAACCGCCTGGAATCAGGCGGTTTTGGCATATTTTCTTTCGGTTGCAGGGCAAACCATACATGGAATATCCGGTTCGACCAGATAGTGCGGATGTTAAAACAGACTCAGCTGCGCCCCCGCATCCGGACGCGATGCCCCCGCCTTTTCTTCGGCGTAGCTGCCCGCCGGCAATTCGCTCAAAAACGGGGAGGGGAGCTCCTGCGACACCAGAATGAGCGCATCGCGCGCGCGGGTCATACCCACATAAAATAGGCGCCGTTCTTCCTCGATGTCATTCGGACGGCTGCCGCCTTCGAGCGGCACGCAGCCGCGCGTCAGGCCGCACAGATACACAGCCCCGAATTCCAATCCCTTAGCACCGTGCAGGGTGGACAGAGTCACGGCCCCGGACGCATATTTGTGCGCGCTTTCGCGCCGCAGGTCACCTTCGGCGCCCAGCAGCACGCCGTCCAGCAAGGCAGGGACATCCTTATAAAAGGCGGCCAACTGAATGAGACGGGCAAAGTCGCCGCCCCCGGTCAGGCCATGGCGGGCGGCCCAATCTTCGAGCAGGCGCACCGGCTTGGTCTTGCGCCAGATGGGGGAGAGGGTTTCGAGTTCATCCCAGAAGAGCGAGAGGTGGCCGTCCCCGGCGTATGCCGGCATGTGCGTGCGCAGCTGCTCCAGCGGCACATCGGGTGCATGGCTCATAGTGCACGCAACGGCATCGATGCGGTCGACCGGACAATCCCAAATGGCACGCAAAGCAGCACGCATCGACAACATATCCCTCGGGTCTTGCAAGAAGCGCAGCAGGCAAAGCACGCCGTGCACGCAAGGCGCATGCAGATAATCACCGCGCCCGGCCACCACACAGGGGATTCCCGCATGGCCCAACGTACGCTCGATGCGGTCGAGCTGGCGGCGGGTGCGGCACAGCACCGCAATTTCGCCAAAGCTGCGCGCCGCCGTCGGAGCGCCGTGCCGGCCAGCGGCCAGCATATCCACACCGCCGACCATGGCGGCAATGTCTCGCGCGAGGAAAGAGGCTTCATCGCCCGCGCCCTGGGCGCGCACCAGACGCACGGTGCCACCTGCTGGACGCATGGCGTCGAGTGGCCGCGCACCACCTGGGTTATGTTCGATGACCGCCTGCGCACACCGCACGATCTCGGGCGCGGCGCGGTAGTTCTGGGTCAGGCGGACGGTGTACAATTCCGGTTCGTCCTCAGCCAAACGGGCAAAGCATCCGGCCGACGCGCCGCGGAAACCATAGATGGCTTGGTCGGGGTCGCCGATGACGAACAGCGTGCCCGCCCGGCTCCACGCCCGCGCCAGACGGTACTGGGTGTCGCTCACGTCCTGGAACTCGTCCACCAACACATGGCAGACCTTGGCCTTGCCGGCCTGCGCGGCTTCCAGTTCGTCGAGCAGCAGGTCGTCGAAATCGACCGCCCCGGCCGCGCGCAGCTTCCAGTCATAGACGGCCATTTGCTCGTGTGCCAGTCCGGCGTGCGCTTCGTCGATGCCGTTTTTAAGAGCCGATACGGCCTGAAAAAACTTGTCCGGCGGGCCGTCAAACCCGCTCTCGCGTGCCGCCTGTTCGGCCAGCGCACGCGCTTCGTCGGGGGCGAGCAGGGTACCGGCCTGCCCGCGGGCGGTGCGCCGTTCGAGCGCGATGGCGTGGAAGGTACCCACGGTCAAGCCACGGATGGCCCGTTTGCCGCCCAATAGGGCAGCTAGGCGGTCTTTGAGCTCGGCCGCTGCCTGGTTGGTGAAGGTCACGGCCACGATGCGCGCGGGCGAAATGCCCCGCGTGCCAATGAGATGCGCGATGCGGGAAACCAGCGTCTGGGTCTTGCCCGTGCCCGGCCCGGCGATGACGGCCGTGACGCGGGCATTGGCCTGCACGGCCGTCTGCTGGGCTTCGTTCAAAGTAGCCGCCACCGGGGCAGGGGAGGGGACAGGCGCCGCCGGGACGGGATGGGCGGCCGTTTTGCCGGTTGTCGCTTTCTTCGTCTCGGCGGGTTTTTCGGGCAGGCCGAACAGGCTGACCTGTCCGCCGATGGCGCCGATTTCAGCCGGGGAGAGCAGTTCAATAACGCCGTATTGGCCGTCAAATCCGGGCTTGCGCACGACTTCGCCCGCGCGCAGACGGCGCAGACCCTCCTGCACCCAGGGACCGGCCGCTTTTCCGACGTCCTCCAGCGGCGCGTCGCGCAGGATGTAAAACTCCGGGCCGAGCGTGCGCAGCAAATCCAGATACTGCCGCTGGACGCGCGCCCCGGTCGCGGACGCGCCGGTGGACGCGGCGATGACCTCGGGCAGGGGAGCCAGACTTTCAAACGGCACGGGCCGTTTGGCACCCGCCGGGCGGTCAGCCAAATCCTCGACCCGGTGCTCAACGCCCACGGTTAATTTGCCGCCGCACACCGGGCAGCGGAACCCGCAGGCAAGCGTTGCGGCCGGTGACAGACAGACGCCGCAGTTCCGATGGCCGTCCAGATGATACTTGCCCTCCTCCGGGAAAAATTCAACCGTGCCGCGAAACCCTGCCGGGTTGCGGCCCTCGAGCGCATCGGCCAGGGCATCAAACCCAAAGTCGATATCCAGCAAATTGGCCTCGCGCCCCAGCTTTTGGGGGGAGTGGGCGTCCGAGTTAGACACCAGGGTATAGCGGTCGAGCATGGACACCCGGGCGTTCATATCCGGATCAGAGGACAGGCCGGTTTCCAGGGCATGGATATGCTCGGTCAGGTCGCCGAAGCATTCCTCAAGCGTCTGAAAGCCGGAAAACGCGCCGAATACCGAAAAATGGGGCGTCCAGATGTGCGCCGGGATGAACACCGCGCGCGGGCAGGCTTCGAGCGTGATTTCCAGCAGATCACGGCAGTCCAGCCCCAGGATAGGGCGGCCATCCGAATGCAGGTTGCCGATGGCTTCCAGCCGTCGGGCGAGCACGTCGGCCTCGTCCAGGCCGGGCAGCAAAATGAGATTATGTACCTTGCGAACCTTTCCGTCCTTCTTATAAATGGAACTGATTTCCCCGGAAATAACAAACCGCGGGGGTTCCCCCGCGGACAGACCGGGCAGGCGCAAGTCGCCCCGCAGCGTGTACATCCCGTCCTCAGCCGGGGTGAGGGTCTCTCGCAACTCGGCCCGCCAGGCCGGATGGGTGAAATCCCCGGTGCCGAGGATGTCGATGCCCTTGCGCCGCGCCCACAAATCGAGCTGAGGAACGTCCAGATCGCGGCTGGTGGCGCGGGAAAAGCGCGAATGGATGTGCAGATCGGCAATTTTCATAGCAATGTCCTCCCACGCCGTCAGGCGTTAAAAATACCGGCCGGTCAAAATCAGCCCCAGCGTGGAGCAGTATTCCCGCAAATGGCTGACCAGCCGTAGCGACAGATAGGGGGTGGGGGCGGGCAGGCCGTAGGCGTCCAGCCCGGCTTGGTCCATCAGCCGCCGGGCACGCGCCAAGTGGAATTCATTGGTGATGACCGCGGTTTCTTTGCCCACAAGGTCAAATTCGGCCTTGGCGTTGGCGATGTTCTGGATGGTGTTGTTGGACTCATCCTCGATGAGCAGGCAGCTTTCGGGCACGCCCTGCTCGATGAGATAATCGCGCATCATGTGCGCTTCGGGCATGTTTTCGTCCGGTCCCTGGCCGCCGCACAGCACCAGCGTCGCGTCGGGGTTTTGCGTAAGCAGATCGGCTGCCACGTCCAACCGGCTTTGCAGGGCGGCCGACGGCCGGTCGGGATAGATGTGCGCGCCCAGCACCAGCACATAATCGGCCTCATAGACCTCCGGGTCGGCCCGTTCGCCGGCTAAAATCAAGGTTTGAATCCCCACAACGGATGCCAAAAACAGGCCGAACAGCACCCGCCCCAGCACCGCCACCCGGCGGCAGAGCGCATATTTTTCAGCAAACG
>JAUMSA010000316.1 GCA_031293105.1 Butyricicoccus sp.
AGGAAAGATAATGCAAAAAAAGTACAAATCCGTTCAAGAAAATCCAATCGGAAAATGGTACCATAAGATCAAACAAAGGCTGCGGCAACAACGGCAGCAAGCGATTCAAAATGAAATTTCGAAAAGAGGAGACAATGGTAATGAGTGTTTTGAATGACATCAGTTCTTGGCTGCAACAGGGCCGCGCGCCCAAGGTAAAGGCTTGCGTACAGCAGGCACTGGACGAAGGTATCCCGGCATCCGATATTCTGGAGCAGGGTCTGCTGGACGGCATGAACGTTATCGGCCAGAAATTTAAGAATAACGAAGTATTTGTCCCCGAAGTGCTCATTGCGGCCCGCGCGATGACCAAGGGCATCGAGCTGCTCCGTCCCCATCTGGTAGCGGACGGCGTAGAAGAAAAGGGTACGGTCGTTATCGGTACGGTCAAGGGCGACCTGCACGATATCGGCAAGAACTTGGTTCGCATGATGATGGAAGGCAAGGGCCTGAAGGTCATCGACCTGGGTGTTGACGTACCGGTTGAAAAGTTTATGGAAGCTGCCCGTGAAAACGATGCCAAGATCATCGCTTGCTCGGCGCTGCTGACCACCACCATGGGCGAGATGCGCGACGTAGTCGAGGCGGTCAACGCTTCCGAGCTCAAGGGCAATGTCAAGGTTATGATCGGCGGCGCGCCGATTACCCAGGCATTCTGCGACCAGATCGGCGCAGACCGTTATACGCCCGACGCGGCTTCGGCTGCCGACGTGGCACTGGAAATTTGCACTGCCTAATTTTTTCTCATAAAATCCGGTAAAAGAGGACGGTTTATGCCGTCCTCTTTTGCTGTCAGGAACACGCGAAAAAGCCCGCATTGGTTTGCCAATGCGGGCTTTTGATGTACTTAAAAGGTCATAAACGACATGCAATCGACATAATAGTCCATAAAGGCCGGGCTGGCCGACAGCGAGATTTCGGTGGCATTTTGCGCCATCTGTTCGCTTTGCTTGCGCAGCGAGCGGTTCATCAGTAGCATGGCCGCGCCACCGAGTGCGCCGTTGCCGATAAAGTCGGCCTTGTCCCGCAGCGCTGCGGGGAACAAGCCGATGGCGCACGCCGAATCCATGTTCATCGAGCTGCCGAAGCCGCCTGCAATGGCGAACCGGTCGACCGCGCTTGCGGGCAGGTCTTGTTCTTCCAGCAGGGTGATGAGCCCGGCGCAGATGGCCGACTTGGCCAGCTGGATCTGGCGCACGTCGCGCTGGGTGATGGTCACATCGGTGTCGCCCACGGTGTAGTCCTCATCCAGATAGCCGGTATCCTCTAGGGTTTCATCCTCGAGCAGGACGGCCAGTGCATCCAGAATGCCCGAGCCGCAGATGCCCACCGCGGGCGCATCCTGTACGGTCTGGTAGGTGATCTGGTCGCCCTCGCGGCGCACGGCGCGGATAGCGCCCGCCGCCGCCGGCATGCCGCAGCTCAGGCCCGCGCCCTCAAAAGCCGGGCCTGCCGCCGTGGCGCAGCAGGACAGGTTGCCGTCCCGCATGAGGGCCATTTCGCCGTTGGTGCCAATGTCGGTTAAAAGCTGCACGCCCTCCTCCATCCCGGCAGCCAGGATGGCGCATACAATGTCCGCGCCCACATAGGCGCCCACGCACCGGGGCAGATATACGGGCGCGCCCGCAAGCTGGTGACGGCTCATGCAGCCAAAATAGGATTGCACATCAAACGGCACAACCGCGAGCGAAGCCGGGTCCAGCCCCTCATACAGATGCAGCATGGTGCTGTTGCCGGTCACGACCGCCTCGTCAATGTGGTCGATGCCCGCCTCTTGCAAACAGGCGGCCGCCATGCGCTCAAGCTGCTCACGGATGCGGCCGGATAGCGTGTCCAGCCCTTCGGTCTTGCAGGCCTCGATGCGCGAGATGACGTCCGCGCCAAAGCCGCGCTGGGCGTTTTCTTCCAGCCGTTCGGCCAGTACCTGACCGCTGACGCGGTCAAACAGCTGCATGGCGACCGTGGTGGTGCCAATGTCGGCCGCAATGCCGTAACCGGTCTCGGTGCGGTCAAAGGGGACGGTTTTGTTCCAAGCCACAATGCGCGAGGGGCCGCTTTCCGCGAGATGGACGGTCATGCCGTCCGCGACCGGGCATGAGCAGGCGAGCCGCACCCCATTTTTCAGTTCGTCCGCGCTAAGTAGCCGCAAATCGCTGGCCGAGGGGGCCGGGACGGCGCCTTCGATCGTGACCCGGCATTTGCCGCAGGTGTGGTTGCCGCCGCAGGGCTGGGCAAAGGTGGGGATGGCACGGCGCAGTACGTCACCGAGTTCTTCGCCGGGCGCGGCGTCCAGCGCAAGCGTCTGCGCGCCGTTTTTTACCGTGATCGTCATATTCAGCAAACCTCCTTCATGGTGCGGCCCAGACAGGTGCTGGCCGTCACGCGGATGCGGGTGCACAGCTTGCAGCCGCCGCCGGTTACGTCCTCGGTGTCGGTGACAAAGGACAGTTCGCCCGCCGCGCCCTGTTCGCGCACGCGGGCGGCCGTGTGTTCGGTCAGTCGTTCGGAAGCCCAGGCGGCCGCCGCGTCCTCGGTGGCAAAGTAGCGGGGCGGCTGGCCCTCGCAGAGCACCTCGAAGTCGCCCTGCTCCTCGTCCTCGGGCGACAGACCGTGCGGCCGGATTTCGGCCGTGGCTGTGCAGGTGGTCTGCCCGGTCACAGCGCCTGCGGCGTTGGCCGTGGACGCGCCTTCGGGGATGATATAGTCCGCGCCCAGCGCTTTCGCGGCGGCGGGCAGGAACAGATGCACCGGCCCGCCGATGCCGATGATCTTGGCCGGGGTGCGGAAAGCGTATTGCAGCATACCGCTGCCGCCCGACGCCCGGTTTTCCCATTGCAGGCGGAGCAGCTCACGCATGCCGTCGTCCAGCCCATGGGTGCGGTAATAGGGGGAAGCATGCTCAAGCAGCATCTGCGAAACCGCGTCAAATACCCGGTGGGAAACCTCGGTGTAGATGGCATCGCACAGGGCTTCGAGCTCCAAATGCAGCGATCCGGCGGCAAACCGGGCCGCCCAGATGGATGCATTGCGGTCATAGCGGGTGTAGTCGCCGCGCACGTGCATGATGTCGGTCGGGGTCAGTCCGGCGCGCAGCACAATGCCCGCCTGCTCAAGCGTGCGGGTGCGCAGTTGGTATTTGTCGATGCCGAGCACATCGGCCGCCTGCTGCACGCTCAGCGGCCCGGCTTCGAGTGCAAGGCACAGCTTTTGCTCGTTTGCATCGAGCGAGAGCGGCAGGTCGGCCCAGTCGGCCCGCGACAGGGTGAGAAATTCGTGCAGCATGAGCGTGTGGGTGGGGGTTTCCAGTACCTGGCTGCGCAGGGTTTCGGTTATGGACGGATAGCGGGTCGCCAGCACACATAAGGGGATGATACGCTCGGGGCCGAGCGACCAGTTGCCGTAAAGGTCCCAGCGGATGGCGCTGTCCCCGCCCAGGGCAAACGAGGTCGAGAACAGCCCGCGGATGAGCGTTTTCCACCCGCCCACGCGGATGCCGTCATCCGAGAGAAGGGGGGTGCCGTCCTGCACCAGGGCGACGTCGGTAGTTGTGCCGCCGATGTCGACGATGACCGCATCTGGCTCGCCGGTCAGGGCGCTGCCGCCCAGCGCCGAAGCAGCCGGGCCGGACAGCAGAGTTTCCACCGCGTGCTCAGCCGAATAGTCCAGACCCATCAGGCTGCTGTCCGAGCGCACGATGTGGATAGCGGCGTCGATGCCGCGCGCACGGAAGGCGCGCTGTACGGCGTCCAGAAAGTCGCGGGTGACCGGCAGCAGCCCGGCGTTGAGCACCGCGCTGGCCGCCCGTTCCAGGCTGGACAGGCCGCCGAACAGCAGGCTGGCGCACACGGTCGGCAGGCCGGTCTGCTCGCGCACAATGCGCGCCGCTTTTTGTTCGAGCACCGCACCGTTGCGCATGCCGTAAATTTCGCAGACCGCGCAGGCTTCCACCCCGGCAAACCAGTCCTTGGCGTTCGCGCGCAAAAGCTCCCAGTCGGGTTCTTCTTCGATGCCGCCCGTGATGGTCGTGCGGCAGGACAGGTAGCGGATGTCGTCCGGGTCGGTAAAGCCGTAGGCGGCGCCATATTTGGCGATGCCGCGGCGGTCGATGCCGAGCAGCAGCAGGCGGGTGCGGCGGAATTTGCCCTCTACGCAGGCATTGGTCGCCAGGGTGGTGGACAGGCCGGCGAGCCGCGCCTTGCGGCACAGGGCCGGGTCCAGCCCATCGAGCGCTTGCAGGATGCCGCGTGTCAGATCGTCGTAGGTGGTCAGGGCCTTGCTGCTGCCCAGTACGCGCTGGGTGTCAAAATCATAAAGGACGGCGTCCGTACAGGTGCCGCCCGTGTCGATGCCGATGGCAAGATTCATGATGTTTTCTCTCCTTCCAATCCCCAAGGGATTGCCTGTTTCCAGTATAGGCCGGCCCGGCGGGCATCGTATAGGAAAATCATGCACCGCTTTGGGAGGAAATTGCCCTCCCTTTGCACTTTCGTCCAAAACAGCTGGACGCACCTTGCCCAGCGGCACGGCACGGGCGTATAATAAGGCCAATCGAACCGAAACGGAGGCGGAATTATGCGAATTGCCATCATTGGCTGCATGGTCATGAACCGGGAAATCTCGCATCTGGTGGCCGAAAGCCGCCATATTGTGCGGGTGTGGTGGCTGCGGCAGGGCCTGCACGATACCCCCGACCTGCTGCGCACCAGCTTACAGGAAACCGTGGACACTATCGAGCGGGAAAACGAACACCTGCCCGAAACGCTGCGCTTTGAAGCCATTATCCTGGCCTATGGCCTGTGCTCGAACGGTGTGATCGGCCTGCGCAGCCGGTCGCTGCCCATCGTGGTGCCGCGGTGCGACGACTGCATCTCGCTCTTCCTGGGCTCGGCCGACCGGTACCGGACACTGTTTGCGCGGATGCCGGGCGTATACTGGTACAACGCCGGATGGATTGAGCAGGCGTTCACGCCGTCCAAGGAAAATTATGCCCGCCGCCGTGCCGAGTACGCGGCCGAATACGGCGAGGAAAACGCCGATTATCTCATGGAGTGCACCAACAACTGGATGACCAATTACAAGCACTGCGGGTACATCACCTGCCCGCTGGGCGAGCAAGCCTGCCACGAGGCCTATGCGCGGCAGGCAGCCGCCGATTTTGGCTGGGAGTTCACCAAAGTCGAGGGTGAGATGGGCTTTTTGGATGCGCTGGTCAACGGCCCGTGGAACGATGAACGGTTCCTGTCTTGCCCGCCGCACAGCCGGATTGTCGCCGATTACAGCCACAAAAAGTTCCGCAGCGAATCGGCGCCGTTGGACGATTTTGAGCGCGGGGAAGGCGCGGAATAACCGGCTATTCAGGGGGAGTCGTTTGGACTTCCAGAAAAAAGACAAAGTCAATTGTATCCGAAATCTGAACAATTTTCTCCTAGCGGCCGCCGGGCCGGGCGTGCTATCTTGGATACAGCGATACGC
>JAUMSA010000364.1 GCA_031293105.1 Butyricicoccus sp.
ACATTAAATAGGTAGCCCACCAGGATGATACCCACGGTGCAGATGCCGATGAACAGCGCCAGCAGCTTGGGTTTCACCGCCTTGCGAAGCATAATAATAGATGGCAAGGACAAGGTGGTGACAGCCATCATAAAGGATAGGATGGTGCCAAGCTGTGCGCCTTTGGAAAGCAAAGCCTCTGCCACCGGAATGGTACCAAAAATATCGGCATACATCGGTACGCCCACCAGCGTGGCCAGAATCACGCCAAAGGGGTTGTTGCTCCCTAGTACCGCTTGAATCCAGCTTTCCGGAATCCAGTTGTGAATGATGGCGCCAATCGCAACGCCTACCAGAATATAGGGAAATACCTTGCGGAATGTGTCCAGCATCTGTTCTTTGGCAGAACGAGCGCGTTCCTTCCAGGTCAGGGACGGGGAATCAAACTCTGCACTGCCCGCTGTCCGAATGAAATCTTCCACCTGGTCTTCCATGTGCAGTTTTTCCAGAATGGTGCCGCCTACAACGGCAATCACCAGACCGACTACGACATAAATAATCGCAACTTTGGCGCCAAAGATGCTCATAAGCAGCACCAAACTTCCCAGGTCTACCATGGGAGAAGAAATCAAAAAGGAAAAGGTGACCCCCAACGGCAAGCCCGCGCTGGTAAAGCCGATAAACAGCGGAATGGAGGAACAGGAACAAAAGGGCGTGACTGTTCCGAGCAGCGCAGACATGATATTGGCTCCCACCCCGTGGAACCGCCCCAAAATGCGTTTGCTTCGTTCGGGTGGAAAATAGCTTTGAATATAAGAAATCACGAAAATCAGGAAACAGAGCAGGATGGTGATTTTCAGCACATCATAGAAGAAAAACTGCAAACTGCCGCCCAGACGTCCCGCGGTATCCAGACCTAGTGCGGACAGCATCCGGCCAATCAATTCGTTTAGCCACTGCATGCCCAAAACTTGATTTTGAATCAGCTCCCATACGATCATAGAAAAACCTCACGTTTCATCGATTGTATAACATATCAAAAAAAATTGATGTATTGTCGAAAAAGAAACGCCATCGGCTTAGACGGCGTTTACTCCCCGCACTTGGAACACGTGGCCTCTGGCTCTGCGGATGGTGTCGTTAGAGCCACCAGCAGTTTGACGGCGCGATCTCTCCCCTCCCGGCTCAAACGGTAATGTGTCCATTTGCCCTCCTGCCGGCTTACCACAAGACCGGAGTCACACAAGATCTTCATATGGTAGGATAGTCCCGACTGGGTTAAATCCATCGGCTCTTGCAGGACACAGGCGCACTTTTCCCCGCTGCGCAGCTGTTCTAAAATCGCCAGCCGTTTGGGGTCGCACAGCGCTTTAAACACTTTTGCATTCTCCTGATGTGTTGCCATTGTTTCACCTCACATCAACTTTTTTTGATATATCTAGTATATGCAGATTTCCCTTGATTGTCAACCCGTTTTTTGGCGCAGGCAAAAAAACAGCGCAGGCACGCGGTTCCTGATTCTGCTCCTGCGCTGCTTTCTTATAGTTCGATCTCCATGGTTTCCATCTGTTCTTTTGTGATGCCGTTTCGTTTTCCGTAGTTTTCCCAATAGATGGTGGATGCTTTGAGGAACATGCGCTTAGAAATCGGCATCGTGACCTGCAAAGAGCGATTTTGGTGCCGGATGATGGAAGTCGCCAATTTCTTCATTTTCGAGCGGAGCAAAAACCGAAACGGCGTGGCAAGAATCGCCTCCCCGCTCCCGATTTTGAGTACCGAACCAAACGGATACCCATTTTCCTTACAATATAACCGCATCATTTGGATAGCGATATCATTTTGTTCGGGCTCGATGAAGCCGCAGTTGATCAAAACCGATACGGTCGGCTTGTGCTCCGGCCCATGGGCTTCCAGGGTTTTCAGGAAATGCAGCAGCGTCACCGGAAGCCCATCCGCATAGAGCGGAAACACAAACAGGACATCGGAAAACTGCTCCATTTCCCGGCAAAGGTCCAAATGATTCGTTTTGGTAACATAAAAATACTGCGTTTCGGCCCGGCACCGTTTGGAGAACCATTCCGCGTACTGCTTGGAATTGGATTTCGGCGCGCGTGGGCTTCCATTGATTATCATGATTTTGCCCATGCCAGCACCTCCTTGCGCACAATTTGCTCCACATCTTCTTCGGCGGCAAAGAGCACGCGATAGCTTTCAAAACTCATATTCTTTGCATTGCGTGCAATCAACTGCCGGAAAATATCCTGCGATTCCTGCGATGTGTCCCCATATCCAAGAATGAGCGCCTTCTTGGACTGCACACGGCGCTGTACATGGTGGGTTTCCCCTTGCACCAAACGAATAAAGGCCTGCTGCACCGGAATGGCGCGTTCCAACATGGTTTTCATGGTTGTATCATAACTGCCGTAGTGAATCCGGCTAATATATAGTACATGGTCGCTTGCGGCAATGAGTGGATAAACTCGAACGGCATCGTCTCGAATCACACATTTCCCTGGCGTCTTTGTCCAGCATCCGAAACAGCCGACACAATTTGCAATCTTTAATTGGGACAGATCGATAAATTTGACTTCAGCCGGGTCGATTTCCGGCAACTGGAGCGGTCTGTCGCTTAAGATGAGCTTCATGCTTCCCTCCCGTGTCTGAAAAATAAAAAAACGAGTGTTCTTATTATGCCATAAGAACACTCGTCCTGGTGCAGATGGAGGGACTTGAACCCTCACGCCCTTGCGAGCACTAGCACCTGAAGCTAGCGCGTCTGCCATTCCGCCACATCTGCGTAATAAGAAAATGGTGCGAGTGACGGGACTTGAACCCGTACGTCGTGTGACACACGCCCCTCAAACGTGCCTGTCTACCAGTTCCAGCACACTCGCGTTTTCCATTTTGTAGCCGCTTTCTCAGCGACAATATGTATTATACAGCCCCATCGGCCAATTGTCAACCATGAATTTCATCTTTTTTCAAATTTCCTCGGCAAATTATTTGTTCATTTTTTCAGCAAATTGTAAATGATAACTATTGACAAACAGAGCATTTGAATCTATACCTGTCTCTTATACA
>JAUMSA010000378.1 GCA_031293105.1 Butyricicoccus sp.
TTAAGTATAACATTACCGTCACTATTTGTAAACTAGAAACACTGTTTCGTTTTCTGTAACGGTTGATCTATGGATTTCCAAACTTTATTCTGTTATATTGAAATTGCTTTTCAATGCAGCGATCACAAGCAGAGCTGACAACAGATATCCCCCCAAATAGGATGAAAGGAGCTTACGGCTAATGAAAAAATCTATTAAAGACAGTTTCATGGACGGTCTTCTGCGTGTTGCGGATTTCATGCAGAACCAGCGCCATTTTTCGGCCATAAAAAATGGCTTTGCTGTTATTATGCCAATCATTATGATCGGTTCGTTCTGCACATTGTTCAGCAGCATGGTCTGCAACACAACGGAGGGCTATATCTCGATTGCAAACATTCCCGGTATGGCTTGGCTGGGGAATTTCCCCCCATGTTTGAAGCTGGCAGCTACGGCACCATGACGCTCCTGAGCTTTGCTGCTGTTTTGGCGATTTCCTCTGAACTGGCAAAGAGTTTTGATATTGAAGACAAAGTGCTTCCTATTATCTGCCTGGGATGCTATATCACCCTTTGCGACACCAGCGTGCTGACCGAAGTCAATGGTGTGGAGCAGCTGGTCACAAATGTTTTGTCCAGCCGATTCAGCGGTGCGGAAGGTATGTTTGTTGCAATGGTGACCGCTCTAGTTGCGACAGAGATCTACTGCCGCTTGGTCAAAGCGGACAAGTTTGCAATCCGCCTTCCCGATGCGGTTCCGCCTAATGTCGGTCGTTCGTTTACCGTTCTGTTCCCCGCGGTATTCACGGTGTTCATCGTGTCGGGCTTTGGCATGGTGTTCAAGTGGATCTTCAACATGAGCCTCTTTGACGCGATTTCGTTTGCTATTCAGGCCCCGCTCAGCAATGTGATCGGCAGTCTACCCGGCTATTTACTCATCATGAGCCTGACCAATGTGCTTTGGTTCTTTGGTATCCACGGCGTCAATGTCCTCAAGCCGGTCTATATCACATTCATGCTCAGCACGCTGGCTGCAAACTCGCAGGCTTATCTGGCCAACGAATCGCTTCCTTATATTTTGAGCACACCGTTCCAGAACTGTTTTACGCTCACCACTGGCGGCGGTATTACCGGCGGTCTGATCATTGCGATCCTTCTATTTTCCAAACGCGAGGAGTATCGGTCCATTGCCAAGTTCTCGCTGCCCTGCGCAATTTTTAATATCAACGAGCCGTTGATTTTTGGTCTGCCGATCGTTATGAACCCTATTATGTGTATTCCGTTTATTATCACACCGATTGTCACTTCGACCCTGGGCTATTTCTTGACGGAAATCGGCTTTGCTGGTCGCATGATTTTGGAAGCGCCGTGGACTACGCCGCCTTTCCTGGATGCATTCCTTTCGTCGGGCGGCAGCATCGGCGCGGGCATCACCGAACTGCTCTGTATTGCGGTAGCGACGCTGATCTATATTCCGTTTGTGTTGATAGCCAACAAGAATGCAGATACTGCACCTGAACTCGAAGAAAGTGAGGACTGATCAGAATGTCTACTACTTATGATTTTTCAACGGTTACCCCACGGTTTGGTGCTGGTTCAGGAAAATGGGATAGAATGAAGTTGATCAATCCGCAGCTTGAGGAAGGTATTGTGCCGTTCTCCGTCGCGGATATGGAATTTCAGATGGCTCCGGAAATCATCCAGACTTTACAGCAAGACCTCAACACACGTATCTTAGGCTATACCAACCCAACCGACAGCTACAAGCAAACCGTGTGTAACTGGATGGAACGGCACTACGCATGGCACGCACAACCGGAATGGATCGAACCTTCCCACGGGGTCGTTGACGCGTTATTTACGGCGGTCAAAGCCTATACACAGCCCGGGGATAGTGTTCTGCTGATGACGCCGGTCTATTATCCCATGTATTATGCCATCGAGCGTAGTAACCGCAAGATCGCGGAGTGTGCACTGGTTCGTCAGGGTGATACTTATGTCATCGATTTTGACGAATTGCGACGGCAGTCCTCTCAATCATCTGTCAAGCTGATGCTTCTGTGCAGCCCACACAATCCATGCGGTCGCGTATGGACAAAGGAAGAGTTGACTAAAATCGGTGAGATTTGCCTAGAAAATCATGTCGTCGTCGTTTCGGATGAGATCCATGCAGATATTATCATGCCGGGTCACACCCATACGGTCTTTGCCAGCATTAACGAAGAATTTGCACAAAACAGCGTCATCTGCACCTCTCCCAGCAAAACATTCAATCTTGCCGGTCTGCAAACCTCAAACATCTTTATCCCGAGCGAAAAGCTGCGGGAGCAGTTCCATCACGAGATGTGGTGCTGTAGCACCAACCTCAAATGCAATGTGCTTGGTTATGTCGCCTGCCAGGCGGCTTACGAAAAGGGTGAGCCATGGATGAAGCGGATGCTGGATGTGATTTGGACGAACTATCAGCTGGTCAAATCCTTTCTGGCGCGGGAGTTCCCACAGATTACCGTATTTCAGATGCAGGGTACTTACCTAATGTGGATGGATTGGAACGCACTGGGATACAGTGCTGAAGAGCTTGAGCACAAAAACCGCATGGAAGCACAGTTATTCTTTGACGAAGGTCCGATGTTTGGCAAAGCCGGACAAGGGTTTGAGCGCTGGAACCTCGCTTGCCCCACGCAGTATGTACAGAACGCACTTGAGCGTCTCAAAGCAGTCTACGGATAAGAGGCTCCCTAGGCAATCACTTATTTTTAGAGCCGTATTGCACGCATTATAATGCCTGTTCATCGGCTCCGCTTTCGACACTGCCAAAAGGAGAAACGCTTCACCGCATTTTTCATAAAACGGAGATAAAGCCAGGCGGATGTCTGGTTTTATCTCGCAATCTACAGAAACAGGAGTTTTTTTATATGAAAGTAATACAGACCTCGAATGCCCCTGGTGCAATCGGTCCCTATTCGCAGGGCTTTGAAGTTAACGGGACTATTTATCTTTCCGGCCAGATTCCGGTTGATCCTGCGACTGGCACTATTCCAGAGGGAATTGCGGCGCAGGCAGAACAGTCCTGCAAAAACATCAAAAACATTCTCGAGAGCGTGAGTAGCAGCATGGAACGCGTCTTTAAAACGACCTGCTTTCTGACTGATATGAGCAATTTTGCAGCATTCAACGAGGTGTATGGCGGTTACTTTGTATCTAAGCCTGCCCGCAGCTGCGTCGCGGTTAAGGAACTGCCGAAAGGGGTTCTCTGCGAAATTGAAGTAATCGCACTGAAAGACTGAACACATTGGGAAGCATAATCCCGTAAGTTCCGTTGAAATCATTTACGGCTTGCTGCGGCAGGGATGCCCTGTGCCTCATCCCCTTTGGCATCTTGCAGCGTAGCGGAAAGGAATAGTCATAACCATGAAAAACCCGGTAAAAATTGTTACAATCGGCGGTGGCAGCAGCTACACCCCTGAGCTGATGGAAGGATTCATTAAGCGCTATCCTGATCTGCCCATCAAAGAAATCTGGCTGGTAGATATTGAGGATGGAAAAGAAAAGCTGGAAATTGTTGGTGCACTCGCCCAGAGAATGTGGGATGCTTCTCCGTACAATGTTAAAGTGCATCTGACCTTGGATCGCCGAGAAGCACTCAAGGATGCGGATTTCGTTACCACACAATTTCGTGTAGGTCTGCTGGATGCTAGAATCAAGGACGAGCGCATTCCCTCACTGTATGGCATGCTGGGTCAGGAGACCAACGGTGCAGGCGGTATGTTTAAGGCGTTCCGCACGATTCCGGTCATTGGTGAAATCATTGCGGACATGAAAGAGCTGTGTCCGGATGCTTGGCTGATTAACTTCACCAATCCCAGCGGTATGGTGACCGAAGCCGCAATCAAGCACTTTGGTTGGAAGAAGTGTATCGGCCTGTGCAATGTTCCCACCATCTCCATGATGGCAGAACCCAAGATTCTGGGCAAGGACATTGCAGATCTCAATTATCGCTACGCTGGTCTCAACCACTTCCATTGGCATAAAGTGTATGACGAGAACGGCACGGACCTGACCCCTACGCTCATCGACCACATCAACGAACAGAACGGAGGCACCCCGGTTAATATCTATCGCGCTCCGTTCCCGCTTGAACTGCTGCACAGCATGAACCTGCTCCCGTGCGGATATCACCGATACTATTACATGAAGCAGACCATGCTCGATCATGCAATCGAGGAATTCCAGCACGGTGGCACCCGTGCGGAGCAAATGAAGCAGACCGAGCACGAGCTGTTCGAGATTTACAAGAACGCGCAGCTGCACGAAAAGCCCGAACAGCTGGGTAAGCGTGGCGGTGCATATTACAGTGACGCGGCCTGTGAGTGCATCCGCGCCATTTACGGCAACCATAAAATTCATATGGTTGTAAGTACAGAGAACCGCGGCGCAATTCCTTGTCTGGCAGATGACTCGATCGTAGAGGTATCGTGCATCATTTCTGCTATCGGTGCGCAACCGCTGGCTTGGGGCGAGTTGCCTCCGGCTGAAAAGGGTTGGCTCCAAATGATGAAGGCGATGGAGGAATGCACCATTCAGGCTGCGCTAACCGGCGACTATGGTCTTGCACTCGAGGCGTTTATCCTCAATCCTCTCGTCGAGAACAACGAAAACACCCAGCGTGTCCTGAACGAGATGCTGGTTGCACATGCCAAGTATCTGCCCCAGTTTGGCGAGAAGATTGCACAGCTCCAGGCACAGGGCGTGCATTGTGATGACCCGGTGGTCGAAGATTTAATGAAAAACGGTCACTAAGCAGCTGCTGTTTCTATATCAGCAAAGATACTCCTTTATTTTACAGATACTCTTCAAAAAAACGCTGGATCATTACAAGCAAGCGTTTTTTGTTTGAAGGCATTGGATGTTCCTAAGTTCATATTTCTCCCTCAAGGCGCCGATGATCACCGTCTTTTCACGGTTTTGAGTGCCATCAGATCGGCGCCTGAATTCTTTTTTAATACTGCAAGGGGCTCCTTCAATACATCCACTTTAAACTGTAAGTCCTGGACCTGTTCTCGAAGTGACTGAATCTCCTCAGATTGCGACCTGATATCATCCTGAGGCAACCATTTTCTTGGTATGCTTCTTCTCTTTTCCATGAGGCCAATCATTCCATACTTCAAACATTGTCTTCGCCATACATATATGCTCGTACGGCTATATCCAATTTTCCTTGATACGTATTCTACATCTTCCCCAGCTCAAAGCAACAGCGGAGCACCTCGTATTTAAATTCTGCTGATGGATGCCTTGCATGAGCCCATATGTTGCATTTATGAGCAGTTTTTTCAGGAACTTCTGCTGTATATCCATGCCTGTTCTACAGTCCGGCTTTCCTGCGTTCATACCAACGGTAACGTGTGGACTTGCTCGGGTATCCTAGCCGTCGGATCACTGCATGCACAGACCCCAACCGCTCATACTCTTTCAGCGCAATTTCTTCCTGTTCTTTTGTGTATATTTCGTTGTCTCCTTTTTGTGAAGTCCAACTTTCTGTCCGCCCCCTCCCCGACTCACAATAAAACCGTACCCCAAGGTGATATGAGGGAATTAACCATTTCTCTTCCTACAGCATTAAATAAGCAAACATGCTAGACCAATCACGACCCACTTCGACCAGCCGCTAGGATAACGCGAATCATATGGCGAGACATTCTAAAGCTCACGGGTGAAAGCTTTCAGCCTCGACGTGGCTATTATCGCTCCAGAATAGACTGTGGGGTTTTGTGGAACCACCATTCCGAATAGCGCTAGTATCATAAAGATCGTATTGCAAATCAGGCCGATCACAAGAGCTGCCAGTATATGAGCTAGGTAACCATACATATTATTTTTCTTTACTGAATTCTTTTTCGGATTTATCGCTTTGCAGCACTGCCAACAGCCAAAGTATGCGGCTATGACCAATATTCAGTAAATTCCGAATATTGCGATATAGAGGATAATTCCATAATACAAACCGGACAGGAGTGTATCGCGATAGTCGGCAAACTTGAGTCGATCTGGCGCCTTCGTATCTGGCTCAGGTTCCCGTCTGAAGAGGCTAAGGAATTTAAGTTCGTAAGCCAGAAAGATAAAGTGCATTGTAGATAGAACTCTGGGCGTTATAAACTTCTCTTGGTCATTATGTGGCTTCCTTTACCCTGAAGACCTATGCGCATGTCACCAACCAGATGCAGCAAAGCAGTGCGGAGAGAATGGACGCGCTGATCCGCTCCATTCAACAATCCAAATAACCGCTAACCAGGCAAAATAGAAACTCTCAAAGGGATACGTTGCCTTTGGGAGTTTCTTATTTGTTAGTCCCACTCTCCATTGGCTTTCTACTAGATCAGCTTGCATATCTGCTCATTTACAGTGGAACTTAACTTATCCAGTCGATGATCTTCCACCTGAATCGTAGGATGTTCTGCAAACTGAAAGCCCTTCAGATTTTTCAGATCGTTGCGGATTTCGTCCGTCATCAACCCTTTTGCAACCGTCACGAAGTCTGTACCGAGACGGGGTGCAAGGTACGGCAGATAGCGTTCTGCATGATCGAGCTGATCGGTATCCAGATCAAACAATAGGCTGCGGTTGTGATCGGACACCGGCGCCATGCCGTGCAGTTTCATAGTGGACGTATCAAACAGGATCCCGCAGTTCCCCAGATGGCGATCCACATTGAAAATCACTGCATCCAGAATCAGCATCCGTCGGAAAGCATCCCCGCTGCCAATCGATTCAAAATAACGAAGCAAACCGGCCGTTCTTTTCCGACGACTGCGGAGGCCTTGGCCATTTCCATGCGCTCTGAAGTAAACAACGGGCACACCGACACCAATCGGCCATGATGGAATCGCATCTCATACGGAACCGCCGCATGACAAAGAACACCGGATAGCTCGCCAGAAATTCTGACAGCGGCTCCAACTCATAGGTCGCACTGCCTGCCTTATACAGAAAGATGCCCTCGTGTTCACGCTTCCAGCACTTCGCATAATAGCCATCCGTGCCAAACTCCGGCGAAGTGGAGGAAAGATCGCTTTCACTCAGGGATCCGTTCAGTGCAGCTTCCGCAATGATCTAAGTCATTGTCATGCAATGACACATCCGCCCACTGGAGATCCGATCCCGCTTCCTTAACCCAAAACGTATCATTATCTCCCCCATACGCATCCTCATAACTGGAAAATTCCAGAATCGGAACATCCCGATTGCATAAGAGCCAATCCATCTTCATTCTTCTTATGCCCAGTTTCTTGCGTTTATTATATTATATCCATCTTTTCTCTGTGCGATTATTTTCAGAATCCCG
>JAUMSA010000009.1 GCA_031293105.1 Butyricicoccus sp.
CGTGGGCTCGGAGATGTGTATAAGAGACAGGGTGCTGTGCGCTTGACAAGGCGGAAAAACAACAAACCCTCATAGCCAAAGACTATGAGGGTTTGGATGGCGGAGAAAGAGGGATTTGAACCCTCGCGACGCTTTCGCGCCCTACTCCCTTAGCAGGGGAGCCCCTTCACCACTTGGGTATTTCTCCGTACCAATGAAGTATGAACTTGTTCCCGCCAACGAAAATTGGCGGAGAGGGTGGGATTCCTTTTGCTGCGGCAAAAGCCACGGCGGTTGCGGCTTGCCACTGGCAACCCGCCAAGAGCCGCCTTTCGAATCCAATGCACCCCGCCAAAAAATTTGGCGGAGAGGGTGGGATTCGAACCCACGCGCCCTTTCGGACAAACGGTTTTCAAGACCGCCTCGTTATGACCGCTTCGATACCTCTCCGTATCTCGGCCCGATAAGCAAATATAATTTTAGCAGATGTTTATGATGTTGTCAACACTTTTTTTGCAGACTCGAAGAAGCCGATTCCACCGGCAATCCATACCGTAGGGATTGCCGGTGGACACTTTCGTGAACTAGTTTTTGGTCAGCCAGGTTTCGAGCGGCTCCCTTGCGGCTTCGATGGCGCGGAATATCTCGGGCGATAAAATCGTGCCGGCCTCGCTGGACAGCGCCCGCAGCGCGCGGTCATAACAATCGGGATTGTCCCCATATTTGCTGAAATACAGGTCGCAGCGGAAAGCGGCATGCACAAGCTGCGCCCAGAGCGGGACCTTGACCGGGTCCGGAGTCGCCGGATACCCGGTGCCGTCGAAATTTTTATGATGCCAGTATGCAACGTCGGCGCAGATCGAAAGGAAGGGGTGCGGTTTGTTGCCTTGCAGGAGGGCGCGCCCCCATTCAGTGTGGCGCATATACGTCGTGCGGTCCGGTTCGGGTTGTTCGGCGCCGGCCGCCGCAATCGGGTCGGGCAGCCCCAACAGGCCGATATCACACAAACGCGCGGCTTGCTGGGTGTACGCGGCCTGCAATTCGGTCAGGCTTGCGTCGCCATACAGCGACCGCCACGCATCGGCTAGCAGGCCGGTCAGCCCAACGATGCGCGCAGACGGCAGAGCGTGCACATTCGGCCGGAGTTGACACAGGACGGCGACTTTTTGCAGCCAGTCATCGACAAGATGCGCGGCCTGTTCGGCTGGCAAGCGCTCCGGCAGACAGTCGAGCAGTGAAAAGCCGTCTGCCGACGGGGTCGAAGCCGAAGCGGCACGCGGCGCGCGTTCGGATTGTTCGAGGATGGTTTCCCCCTTGGGCCAAGACTTGAGGACGGTATCACATACCCGCTTTTGCACGGTGTGCGGGTCGACTGGCTTGACCAGAAAATCCGCCGCGCCCTGTTCCAAGCCATGCAGCACGTAATCCCGGTTGGCGTCCGAAGTAATCAGGATAATCGGGAGCTTGGTGGTCAGCGGATTGGTTTGCAGGCGGTGCAGCAGAGTAAAGCCCGCCCCCCGGCGGCCCAGGCAGATATCCACTAGCGCCGCACAAATGCGGTCGGCCTCTTTGTGGATATACGAAATCGCTGGGGCAGCTTCCTGGAAGCACTCCACATGAAAAAGTCCTTTGAAAATTTCATTCAAAATCGCCAAATCCAACTCGGAATCGTCGATGATAAGCAGCGTATCTCGTGTCATACGGTTTCCTCCTGCGGGTTATGCATCCCATTCGCGCAGCACTTGGGATAGTTTGTCGCTTTCGGCCTCGGCTTGCTGCAATAGGCCGTTCAGCTTTTTCTGGTGCTTGAAACCGGATGCGCGGTATTCCACCAAGATGGCTTGGATACATTCGGCCAGGTTGTCGGCCGACAGATTGGCAGCCGTGCCCTTGAGGGTGTGCACCAGCATATAAAAGGTTTCGTCATCCTGCGCATCGAGCGCCTTGCGGATGTCCGCAAACCGCAGCGCCTGGGGCAGACGGCGGATGAATTGTAAAAACAGGGTCGTGTTGCCCATAAAGCGGCCGATGGCCTTGTCGGTATCGACGCCAGCCTGGCGCAGTTTTTGCAGAAAAATCGTTTGATCCATGGTGTTCCTCCCTAATGCCCAGTCTGCGGGATCGCTTTTATTATACCGCACAAACCGGAACGCGGCAACCGGCAAACCCGTGTGCAGGAGATTGACAAATCTTTGTTCGTGCTCCATACTGGCAGGGAGGATACCCGCCGCGGGGGCGCGGCCGGGCGGAAGAAGGGGGAAACGCGATGAAACGATATGTAAAACGTCGCAACGCCACGCTGCGCGACCTGTGTTTTCACATTCTGTTTCTGCTGATTTTTTTCGGGCTGACCGTGTTTGGCCTGTATGTCATGCGGGAAAAGCTGCTGCAAAATGCCCAGCAGCTGGGCACTTCACTGACCCAGAACTATGCTGCGGAGGAGCAGAACCAGATCGATACGTACACCACCATTATGGAGCTAGGCACCCAATACCTCGACCAGCTGACCACCGACCAGGCAGACGAGCGGGAGATTCAGGCGTGGAGCCAGGATTTCTTCACCAAAATGGCGCAGGTACTGCAAGATGAGTCAGTGGATTTGTATGCGGTTGTCGAAGGGCATATCGTGGCGGCCAACCCGTGGGAGGGCGATGCAACCTATGATTTCACCGGCACCGATTGGTACCGCATGGCCATGCAGGGGGACGGCCAGGTGGTCTTTACCCCGGCGTATCGGGATGCGATTACCGGCAAACAGGTCATCACCATCGCGCAAAAGGCCAGACACTCGGATAATATGCTGATGCTGGACATCTTTCCGGAGGATTTCCATGCGGTCGATGAGATGCAGGCCCTGCCCGACGGCAGTTCCTACTTCCTGTGCGACCAGAGCGGCACGGTGCTGTATGCCCATTTGGCCGACGCTGACCATAAGCCGTCCGCCCAGGACTATGTGGACGGCCTGCTGGACCGCATTGCGGATGGTTCACTGGCCGCTTACGATGCCAGTGTGACCGGGCCGGACGGCCGTCTATGCGGCGTGTATTATTATCAGATGAGCAACGGCTGGACGACCGTGCTGACCATCCCGTTTCAGACCATCCTGCGTGAACTGACCGGCATATACCGTCTGTTTTTGGTGTTGTCCGGCCTGTTTTTGCTGGCAACCTTGCTGCTTTCGGTGCGCGATTACCTGCTCAACCGGCGCATGCGCCGTTCCGACGATACCGTGCAGGCGCTGGGTAATCTGTATTATGCGCTCTACCGGGTCAACTACAAGACCGGGACGTATGAAATCATCAAATGCGCCCCGGATACGCAGAAAAAACTCAGCGCTGTCGGACGTTATGATGATCTGATGCATACCATCCAAGCAGTTGTGGCAAACAGCACCTATCAGGAGTTTGCCAGCAGTTTTTCGCTGGAAAATATCCAGCGGCTGGTGCAGGAACAGGTATCGGAATTTGGCGGGGATTATCTGCGCCGATTTGAAAACGGCGAGCGCTGGGTGCATGTCAGCATCCTGTTTGACAAGGCGTTCGCCCAGGATGAAGTCGTGCTGGCCTTCCGGGAAGTTAATGCGGAAAAGACCCGCCAGCTTGAGCAGCTCGAGCTGCTGCAAAACGCGCTGGAGTTGTCCCGCCGCAGCGAAGCGGATAAAAACGCCTTTTTCAGCAACATGTCGCACGACATGCGCACCCCGCTGCATGCCATCATCGGCCTGTCCGAACTGGCGCAGCACAGCGTGGACGAGCCGGACAAGATGCGCGAAACGCTGGACAAAATCCAGCGCTCCGGCCGGCAGATGCTCGACCTCATCAACGACGTGCTCGAGATCTCCCGCATGGAGCAGGGCAAGATTTCGCTCGATTATCACCCCATGGATCTGCAGAAATGCGTGGAGGACTGCGTGGACCTGTTCCGGCACCGAGCCGAGCAGGAGCAAAAGGAACTTACCCTGGTCAGCGACCTGCACAGCCGCATGGTGCTGGGCGATGCGGTGCGCCTGACCCAGATTTTAAACAACCTGTTGTCCAATGCGCTCAAATACAGCGAGCCGGGCGCGTCGGTCACCGTGCGGCTGACCGAAAAGACCGCACACAAATACGGCAAATACCAGATCGCGGTCGAGGACACCGGGGTCGGCATGTCGCAGGAATTTTTGGAGCATGTCTTTGAACCGTATGCGCGGGAAACGCGCTTCGGTGCGCGGTCGGTGGCCGGTACCGGCCTGGGCATGGCCATTGTCCACAGCCTGGTTAAGCGCATGGACGGCGAAATCAGCGTCACAAGCGAACTGGGCAAGGGCAGTACATTCACCATTACGCTGCCGCTGCAAGCGGCGCAGGAGCCCGAACCCGCCCCGGCTGAAGAGGAACCGACCCCGTTTGAGCTGACCGGTAAAACGCTGCTGCTCGCCGAGGACAATGAGATCAACATGGAGATCGCCACCGAGATTTTGTCCATGCAGGGGGTGCAGGTGGTGCAGGCGTGGGACGGCCAGCAAGCCGTGGATGCGTTCGCCGCGTCGAAGCCGGGCGAACTGGATGCCATCCTGATGGATATGCAGATGCCGAACCTGAACGGCTGCCAGGCCGCACGGGCCATCCGCGCTATGGAACGCGCGGATGCGCGCACCATCCCCATCATTGCGGTCACGGCCAACGCCTTCCCCGAGGACATCGCGGAAACCCAGGCCGCGGGGATGAATGCCCACATCGTAAAACCCATCGATTTTGCCGCGCTGTGCAAGCTGTTGCAGACGCTCACATAAAAAAGAGCCGTCCGGACTTTTGAATCCGGACGGCTGCTTTTTTATAGGGCATCGGCTGCCGCGGCAAACAGATCGTCTGCCGAAAGGGTGGTGTCCGTGGTGGACATCTCATAGACAACATCGCCCACCTGCCAGCAAACGTACTGGTAGGTTTCTTCCTCGCGTTCGTCCACGCCGTAGGAGATGTACAGTTCGTTGTTGTCCGCCAGCGCCTGCTCCTCGGCGGTCGGCTGTACCCCTTCGGGCAGGAAGAGATACCGGTCGGCGCGATAGGTGACCGTCACGCCGTCAATTTCCCGGGTCTCATTCGGCTGGCCTGCATACGACTGAGCCGGGGTGGCGTCGTCGCCGTCCAGATCGCTGTCATAGGCCCGCGCGGTGTAGGTCAGAACCGTGCCATCGCCGTTGATGCTGGTGCCGTAGTCGGCAGCCACGCTCGAATAGGTGCTCAGCCGGTTGCCATCGTCATCCATCTTATCGGTGTATTCAATCGCGCCCTTCTGGAAGGCATAGCCCGCCAGCTGTTCCGGAATGATGATGCCCTCCGCGACCTGAGCCGTGTCCTTCTGCAAGTCTTCCACCGAAAACCGCATATCCTCGGTGTGCAGGCTGGTTTGCAGCGAGGCAAACTGCCCGCTGGCCAGCGCGCCTACCATGGTCAGGCACAGCGCTGCCGCCAAGCCGACTGTGACCTTTTTCCATACGCTTCGAGTGTGCTTTTTCTGTACCATAAGATCGATCCTCGCTTTCAGATTGTCGTCCGCCTGGAGATTCTCCACGCTTTCGTGTAATGTTTGACGAAGCTGCGCATCCAGTTCCAAATCTTTCATATCCTCACGCCCTCCCATTCATCGGTTTGTTGTCCCATGGCCTTTTGCAGATTGCGCCGGGCGGAAAACAGACGGGATTTGACCGTCCCTTCCCGGCAGCCGAGCACATGGGCAATGTCGCGCACCGGCATGTCGTTGTAATAATACAGCACAACGACCGTGCGCTGCTTGTCATCGAGCGCCTGCACGGCGGCGAAAAGCTCCCGGCTCTGTTCGGTGCGCAGCACGGCGCCCAGCGCCGATTCACCCGCCTTTTCGGCGTCGTCGAAAAATTCACCGACCGGCTCTTCCCGGCCGCGCTTGCGGCAGTATTTCCAGGCCGCCCGCGTCAGCAGGGTAAACAGCCAGGCCTTGAATTTGCTCCGGTCGCGCAGCTGTCCGATGCGCTGATAACACTGTACGAAGGCTTCTTGTACCACATCCTCACCGTCGGCGCGGCTGCCCGTGATCAGGCTGGCGGTGCGCAGCGCTTCATCCCGGTACCGGGTATAGAGCGCATCAAACGCGGTCCGGTCGCCCTGCTGCAATCGCTCGACCCATATTTCATCTTGCATACCGCTTCTCCTTTCTGTCAGGCGGCGGATTTGTTCCGGCCGCCTTTCTTCGATGCATCTGTATATAAGAGCCTTGGGGCGGGGGATCGGTTCACGATCTTTGGAAAAAAATCAGGGCCGCCCAAAGGCGGCCCCGGGTGTCTTACATCTTGGGGAACAGGTCCTGTTCAAGCGCGGCTTCGAGCGGCAGGCCCGAGAACCCGACCGCCGCAAGGCCGTCGATGAACCGGGTGACTGCTGCCATGAGCAGCGAGATGTTGTCGGCAAAGAAAGTGATGATCTGCTCGAGTTCCAGAGAACCGTCGATCAGGGTGTTGTGCTTTAAATAGAGCTGTCCAGCATCGGCAAACAGGCCGAGATGCCCGAGCGCACAGAAATCATTGCAGTAATCGCACGCGGCGCGCAGCTGCTTGGCATAGGTTTCGGGCGCGTTCTGGAACAGGGTCGCAAAGAACTGCAAAAGCCCGGTATCCTCGCTCGGCAGGCCGATCGGGATGAAGCAGCACTCGACCGTAACATCCTTGGCGACCTTGCCCTGGCGCTGTGCTTCGCACCGCAAAAGAAGCGGCGCGCCTTCCTGCTGCATGACCTCGGCACGGAACCCGTTCTGGTTCAGGACATCGGCCATGCACGAAAAAATCTGCTGTTGTTTTTCCAGTTTCATGGTGTTCCCCTTTACTTGACCCCGATGTCGGTGCGATAATGCGCGCCGTCGAAGTGGATTTTCTTGACGTCCGCATACGCCTTGCGGATGGCCTCGTCGAGCGTGGGCGCAGTTGCGGTCACGCCAAGTACACGGCCGCCCGCGGTGACCATCTTGCCGTCCTGCACCTTGGTGCCCGCGTGGAAGACAAACGAATCGGTCACATCGTCCAGGCCGGTGATCTCCTTGCCCTTTTCGTAGGCCTTGGGATAACCGCCCGACGCCATGCACACGCAGCAGGCCGCGTTATCCGCCCACTGGATGTCGATTTCGTCCAGCTTTTCGTCGATGACCGCGTTGAAGATGTCAAACAGATCGCTGTCCAGACGGCTCAAAACCGCCTGGGTTTCCGGGTCGCCGAAGCGGGCGTTGTATTCGATGACCTTGGGGCCCTTGGGGGTCAGCATCAGGCCGAAATACAGCACGCCCTTGAACGGACGGCCTTCCTTGGCCATGGCTTCGACCGTGGGCTGAAAAATGGTCTCCATGCAGGTCTTGGCGATGTCGTCGGTGTAGAAGCGCGAGGGCGAGAAGGCGCCCATACCGCCGGTGTTCGGGCCTTCGTCGTGGTCATAAGCGCGCTTGTGGTCCTGCGCGGAGGGCATGGTCTTGAGGTGCTTGCCGTCCACAAACGCCAGCACCGACACTTCGGGGCCGGTCAGGTATTCTTCGATAACCACGCGGGCACCCGCACCGCCGAAAGCATGGCCGTCGATGGCGTCCTTGACGGCTGCGATGGCTTCATCCTCGGTCATGGCAACCGTGACGCCCTTGCCGAGTGCCAGACCGTCGGCCTTGACGACAATCGGTGCGCCCTGCTCCTTGATGTAGGCGATGGCGTCCTCCGAGTTTTCAAACACCGCATAGCCCGCGGTCGGGATGTTGTATTTTTTCATCAAATCCTTGGCAAAGGACTTGGAGCCTTCGATGATGGCCGCATTCTTCTTGGGGCCAAAGGCGCGCAGGCCAGCTTCCTCCATGGCGTCCACCATGCCGAGGGCGAGCGGGTCATCGGGCGCGACCATCACAAGGTCAGGCTGCACTTCCTTCGCAAAGGCGACCATTTTCTCGATATCGGTAGCCTTAATGTCCACACATTCGGCTACGTTTGCGATGCCGCCGTTGCCGGGGGCGCACCAGATTTTATCGACTTTGGGGCTCTTGGCGAGCGTCACGCAGATGGCGTGTTCACGGCCGCCGCCGCCCACAACCAAAACTTTCATGGGGTATCCTCCTTGATTTTCCGTCGTTTGATGAGTAGGAACACGGCCAGCAGCGCGCCGCCCAGCGAATGGAACGCCAGCGCGATCGATTGCACCGCCAGATAAATAGGCGCCTGCAAGCCGCCAAACAGGCCGAGCCCCAGCACGCTGCTCGAAAGCATGAGTGCCGCATACAGCAGGGTAGCGCACAGGGCCGCCCGGCCGAGGCGGTTGCCGTCCGCACACATGCGGCCAAAGGCCTGCCACACCGCGTAGACCAGCAGGGTTTCGAGCACGGGTAACGCGAAGCAAACCAGCGCTGTGGTGGCCACCGTGCTGGACAGTACAAGACAGACCAGTGCGCACAGGCTGGCAAAGAGCTGCACCCGGTCAAAACCCGGCCGCAGCGGGCGCATCCGGATGGCATACAGGGCCAGCATCAGAAAGCCGAGCACCCCGGCTAGCCAGTGGACCGGATGCAGGATGGTCAGGATGCTGCCGAGCGCCATGCAGCGGGCAGCCGTGGCCACCTGGCCGCGCTGTTCGGCATCCATATCGTCGATGTGCATATACTTCTCCTGATAAACCCATAGGGGACGACGGGAGTCGCCCCCTATTTCTATGCTTAGTGATGGAACAGCCGGATGCCGGTGAAGCTCATCACGATGCCATACTTGTTGCAGGTGGCAATGACATGGTCATCGCGGATGGAGCCGCCCGGCTGGGCGATATACTGTACACCCGACTTGCGTGCGCGTTCGACGTTATCGCCGAACGGGAAGAAGGCGTCCGAGCCGACGGTTACGCCGGTGTTCTGCGCAATCCAGGCCTTCTTTTCTTCCGGGGTGAGCACTTCGGGCTTGACCTTGAAGGTGTTCTGCCAAACGCCGTCGGCCAAAACGTCCTCATACTCGTCCGAAATATAGATGTCAATGGCGTTGTCGCGGTCCGGGCGGCGGATGCCGTCCACAAATTGCAGCCCTAAGACCTTGGGATGCTGCCGCAGGAACCAGTTATCGGCCTTGTTGCCCGCGAGTCTGGTGCAGTGGATGCGGCTCTGCTGGCCCGCACCCACACCGATGGTCTGGCCGTTCTTGACATAGCAGACCGAGTTGGACTGGGTGTATTTGAGGGTAATCAGCGACACGATCATATCGAGCGCCGCCGCGTCAGGCAGTTCCTTGTTATCGGTGACGATGTTGTCCAGCATCGCGCGGTCGATCTTCAGGTTGTTGTGGCCCTGCTCGAAGGTCACGCCGAACACATCGCGCCGCTCGATGGCCTTGGGCTCATAGGCAGGGTCGATCTTGACGACATTGTAGCCGCCCTTGCGCTTACGCTTTAAGATTTCGAGCGCTTCGTCGGTGTAACCGGGCGCAATGATGCCGTCCGATACCTCGACGAGCAGCAGGTTGGCCACATCGGCGTCGCAGGTGTCCGACAGGGCGACCCAGTCGCCGTAGGAGCATAGACGGTCGGCGCCACGCGCACGCGCGTAGGCGCAGGCGATCGGGCTAAGCTCGTGGTCGGTGTCCACAAAGTACATGGCCTTGTCGGTGTCGGTCAGCGGATAGCCGAGCGCCGCGCCCGCCGGGGACACGTGCTTAAAGGAGGCCGCAGCCGCCCAGCCGGTGGCTTCCTTCAGTTCGCGTACGAGCTGCCAGGAGTTGAAAGCGTCCAGGAAGTTGATGTAACCCGGCTTACCGTTCAGTACCTCGATGGGCAGCTCGCCCTCGGTCATAAAGATGCGGGACGGCTTCTGGTTGGGATTGCAGCCGTATTTGAGTGCGAGTTCGTTCATAAAAAATCCCCTTTCTGCCTGGGGCAGCCGGATGGCCGGTCTGCCGAGATTAGTTCGTTTGGATAAATACGCCGCGCTCTGCGCTCCAGTCCACATGGAATCCGAGAGCATTGCCCAGGTCACGCAGCTTGTAGTAGGTGTAGTCGCCGCCGGCGTCGTCGGTCAGTACAATAGCGTCCAGCGCGGTCGGGGTACCGTTGACCCTGGTCAGCGACTGCGGCACGGTATAGGTCCGGTTGCCGGAGAAGGGCGTGCGCATTTCGTCCCCGGTCGCCTGATAAGCCTTCCCGCTGATGAGATTGACCGCACCGTCCCAGCTTACATCGAACTTGGCCGGGGTGCTGTTCAGCACAGAGGCCAGGTCACGCACCTTGATATAGTTGGTATCGTTGCCGTTTGTATCGCGCAGGGCATACATCTGGAAAGAAACATACTTCCCGTCGATCTCGACGTTCTGTGTGGAGGCATAGGCCAGCGGGGTGGGCGCAGGGATGTCCGTCAGCGGGACAAAGGGGATGCCAGCCGCCTTGGCCTTTTGCTCAGCCCGGCTGCCTGCCTTGGCGCAAACGGTGACCGGGCCGTTGGCACCCCAAAATTGCAATGCCGTGACGAAATTTGTATCCTCACTGACATCCCCATAGAAAGTGACGCGTTTGAGATTGGGACACGCCGGGAAGACATAGGTCGGTTTAATATTGGCGCAAGCGAATGTCACCTCAGTCAGGTTATCGCAGTTGTTGAAGACCTGGTATCCAAAGTCGGTTACGCTGCTCGGGATGGTCACCGACCGCAGACTATCACAGTCCGAAAATGCCTTGGGACCAATGCTGGTCACGCTGTTCGGAATACTGACAGATACAAGGTTGGTGCACTCTGCAAATACCCAAGGGCCGATGTAGGTCACCCCATTCGGGATTGTTACCGATGTCAGGCTGTCGCAATTATAAAACGAGCTATTCGCAATCGAGGTCACGCTGCTCGGGATGCTAACAAACTCCAGATTGACACAGTCTGCAAAGGTGTTCATATTGATGCAGGTCACGCCGTTCGGAATAACCACCGATTTCAGATTGGTACACTCCCGAAATACGTTGTCCCCGATGGTGGTCACACTGTCCGGGATATCCACTGAGAGCAGGTTCTCGCAGGCCTTAAATGCGGAGTCCCCGATGGAGGTCACACCGCCCGGGATGGTGATTGAGGTCAGGCTGTCACAGCCTGCAAATGTCGCCTCCGGAATGCTGGTTATGCTGTTCGGGATGGTTATGGCGGGCAGACTCCGGCAGTCCGAAAATACGGAGTTGCCAATGGTGGTCACGCTGTTCGACATGGTCACCGAAGTCAGGTTGTAACAGTTCGAAAATACGGCGCTTCCCATGGTGGTCACGCTGTCCGGCATGGTCACGGAGGTCAGGCTCTTGCAGGACGCAAATGCGCCGTTTCCAATGCTGGTCACGCTGTCTGGCATGGTCACGGAGGTCAGGCTGTCACAAGCATAAAATACGCTTTCCCCGATTTGGATCACGCCGCTCGGAATCGTAACAGCGCCGCCATTGCCCTTGTACTCGGTCAGTACGCCGTTTTCAATCACAAAATCGCTGTCTGCAGCAGAAGCCGTTACTGATACAGCGCCCACGCAAAGCAGCAGGGTCAAAATGCAGCCAAAAATCTTGCGCAGCATCCTTTTCTCCTCCTCATACATGTTTCGCATATCCCCCTGCGAACCTTGTATTTACTTCTGATGTTTGTTGTGGATGATGGTTTCGGTTTCGCCGGTGGCGAGGTCGATCGAGCGCACAAAGAGCGAGACCTTATTCTGCTCGTTCAAGGTGTTCCACAGCAGGGAGGTGAACTCGTGCAGCGGATACTCCATGCGGATGCACTTGGGCTCGCCGCGGAAGGGCGGCAGCGGGTCGCCGTCGCACATGTAGGTGTGGATAAAATGGCCGAGACCGGCAACCGGCTTGTCGTATTCATAGAAGAAACGCTTGTTGGCTGTACGGTCGGAGGTGAAGTTTTTGAGGATGGACAGGCTGTACGAGCCGTCCTCGTTGACCACACCTGAAATGCGGGAGGTGTAGTTGGGTGCATCCGGCTCAAACTGGCGGGTGCGCAGCGCGTCGATGTAGCTCTTGCCCTCGAGCAGATAGTCGCGGATGGTGTCGGTCTGGTCGCCGTTGGTGACAACGGTCTTGCCGCCCACGACGCGCACCGGATGATAGATGATGAGCGACGGGTCGGTCATCTTAGACGGGTCAAAGGCTTCGGTGCGGATGCCGTCTTCGGTTTCTACAAACACACGGTTGCGGCTGTTTTCCGACCGGCCCATGATGAAATAGGCGATGATATTTTTCTTGTTGTCCGGCGTGCGGCCAAAGATGATGCCGCGGCCTGGATACGCGTTGCTCTGGAGCTCTTCTTCAATCTGATATACAAAATTGCTGAACATGCGTGGTTCCCCCTTTTTTAAGAAATATAAACCTTGCCGTCGGCAATGGTCAAGCGGCCTTCGCAGTAGAGCGATACGGCACGCGGAAGGATTTTCCACTCCGCTTCGCGCATGACGCGCTGCTGGAGGGTTTCGGGTGTGTCGTCCGGCTCGACCTCCACCGCTTTTTGCAGGATGATCGCGCCGCCGTCCACCACTTCGGAAACAAAATGTACGGTTGCGCCCGTGACCTTGACGCCCTTTGCGAGCGCGGCCTCGTGCACATGCAGGCCATAAAACCCTTCGCCGCAGAACGACGGAATGAGCGACGGGTGGACATTCATCACCTTACCGGCCCAGGTTTTGCAGAACGAGTCGGGCAGCACGGTCATAAACCCGGCCAGCACGACCAGTTCGGCCCCTACCTGACGCAGCAGGGTGTCAAGCGCCGCGCCATAGCTTTCGGCGTCCGCGTATTCCTTCCGGCGCAGCACATAGGACGGGATGAATGCCTGCTTGGCGCGTTCGAGCGCATAGGCGTTCGGATTGGACGAAATGACGGCGCACAGTTCGCCGTTTCGGATGTCCCCCCGGGCCTCGGCGTCGATGAGCGCCTGGAGATTGGTCCCGCCGCCGGAAACCAAAACTGCAATCTTCACAAGTCTACCTACCTTTTTATCACTTGAGCGTGATGCCCTTGTCGCCAGCGACCGTCCGGCCGATGATGTAGCCGGTTTCGCCTGCGTCCTTCAGGGCAGCCAGCGCCTTGTCGGCATCGTCTGCCGCCACGGCAACCACCAGGCCAACGCCCATATTGAATGTATTGTACATATCCCGTTCCGGAATCTTGCCGGTCTTGGCGATCACATCGAACACCGGCGGCACCGGAGCGGCCGCCTTTTCGATCTCGGCGTGGATGCCGTCCCCCAGCATGCGCGGGATGTTTTCATAGAAGCCGCCGCCGGTGATGTGGCTGATGGCCTTGACGTCGGCTGCTGCAATCAGGCGCTGGATGGCCTTGACGTAGATCTTGGTCGGGGTCAGCAGCTCCTCGCCCAGCGTCTTGCCGAACTCGTCCATGTACCGGCCGACCGACTTTTCATTGATGCCCAGCGTCTTGCGCACGAGCGAATAGCCGTTGGAGTGTACGCCCGAGGAAGCCACGCCGATGAGCACGTCGCCCGGAACCAGACGGCTACCGTCGATCATCTTGGGCTTATCGACCATGCCGACCGAGAAACCGGCCACGTCGTATTCATCCTCGGGGTAGAAGCCCGGCATTTCGGCGGTTTCGCCGCCGACCAGTGCACAGCCGGCCTGCCGGCAGCCTTCGGCGATGCCGGAAACGATATCCGCAATGCGGGTGGGGATGTTCTTGCCGACTGCGATGTAGTCGAGGAAGAACAGCGGCTGGGCGCCGCAGCAGGCGATGTCGTTGACGCACATGGCAACCGCGTCGATGCCGATGGTGTCATGCTTGTTCATCAGGAACGCCAGCTTAAGCTTGGTGCCCACGCCGTCGGTGCCCGATACGAGCACCGGCTCGCTCATGCCCGACAGGTTGGGCTGGAACAGGCCGCCAAAGCCGCCCAGGCTGCCGATGACGCCCGGGATGAAGGTGCTCTCCACCATGGGCT
>JAUMSA010000063.1 GCA_031293105.1 Butyricicoccus sp.
ATGATAGTCAAAATATCGAGGTGATCTGATTGGGTTTGACCAATAAAAGTGTCGGATGGCATTGTCAACACAAAACACAACAGGCCTGCCGTGCAGACGATCTTATCATCGCCCTGCTGGGCAACCCCAATACTGGGAAAAGCACGGTATTCAATTCATTGACCGGGCTCAATCAGCATACGGGAAACTGGGCTGGAAAAACGGTAGAGACCGCCTACGGGGTGACCATGCACCGCGGTCAACGCTTTGTTCTGGTTGATCTGCCCGGCACATATTCGCTTGCCACCAAAACTCCCGAGGAAGAACTGGCGCGTGATTTTCTCTTGCACGGTCAGGCTGATTGCACCATTGTTGTCGTGGATGCCACTTGCTTGGAACGCAATCTCCATCTGGTGTTGCAAACCATACAACTCTTTCCGAAAACGATTGTGTGCCTAAACCTGATGGATGAAGCCAAGCGGAAAGGAATTCAAATTGACATTCCCCGCCTGCAAAAACTGCTCGGCGTTCCCGTGGTCCCCTGCGCTGCACGGTCAGGCAAGGGATTATCCAGCCTGTTGGATGCTGCCTATCAGGTCAGCACAGGCGCACGCCCAGTTTCCCCTGTTCCTATTCCCTACACCGATACACACCCTACGAAGGAAACCGCCACCGAATGGTTGGAACAGCATACTGCCTCCATCGTCCTGCGCGCAGAGGATATTGCCAATCTGACCGTCCAAGCGCAGCAAGATCTGCGGTTGAGCCGCGACCGAAAAATCGACCACATTCTAACCAGCCGGCATTGGGGCATTCCGGCAATGCTGTTTTTACTCGCTTTGACCCTTTTCCTGACGATTGTAGGTGCCAATGTGCCGAGCGAGTGGCTATCCCGTCTTCTTTTCGGCGTAGTACCATTTTTCGAGTCGGTTTTATCCTTCTTCCATGCTCCGCAATGGCTGCATAGCCTGCTCCTTGACGGCGTCTGGAACGTACTGGCGTCCGCTATTCCCGCATGTTGTGGCGTTGTTTTGAGCTTTCTCAATACTTTGGAGAATTTGCATCAAGATTGGGAACACATTTTCGGTCATGCTGTCCTGGGATACAACGATTTGGGACGGGTCTTCGACAACCGTTTCGTCCTTACGATGATGTATAATCCGTATCGTTTGCTGCTCCATACACCCTCCTGATTCATGTATTTTCCAGTGCCTTTTCCATCCAGACCCGGTTGCTTTGCAATCGTTCATTCGTTGGTGAGAGTTTAAGTGCCTGCTGCACATCGGCAAGGGCCTGCGAAAAACGGCCAGTGTAATACAGACCCAATGACCGCAGATCCCATGGCAGGCTGCCCCATGCTTCGCTTTCGCAAATATATGTCCGCGGCCGTTCGGCAATCGAAAGAGCACAATTGGTCAGATATACAACCCCATCCCAGTCTTTTTTTGCATACAGCACCTTGGCCAAATCCATATAAGGTTCCCGCAGATAGGGTGCTTCTGCGATGGCACGCCAAAACCACACCATCGCTTGTTTTTCCTCCCCTTTTCTCAGATAGCACTTGGCAATATACCGCATAGAGGCGCATCGTTCATCCAACCAGGTCGCCCGCGGCATGGACAGATGATGGAGCAAAGTTTGGATACACGCATCCCATTTGCCATAGAAAAAATATTCCCGTCCCAGATAGTGCATATTGCGGTCATCCTCCGGCGCCTCGCGCACCGATAATTCAAGCAGCGGCAAATACTGTCCCCGGGATTTCTTTGGGTCGGCATGATGATCTAATTGGATGCCTTCTACAAATATCTTTTCTCCCGGTTGGCCTTCTCCGACCCACTGAATCACTTCATGCACAGGGTGTTCCCAACGGAATCCATGCCTCGCATGGATTTTTTCAATCCAAAACACATATCCTTCCGAACCATCCGGATTGAAATTCCAGGTGTATCGATAGGATGCCTGTGCCGTTCCTGGTTTCCAAGCTGCTTCCAACTTGTTTCGCCAACCTGGGTGGAATACTTCATCCAAATCGGTACATACACAGATGTCGGCATTCTCTGGCACTAGGGCCAGTGACCGGTTACGTGCCACATCGAACCGCCAGGGTGTGATGATTTCCTGGAATACCGTCGCACCGGCCTGCCGCAGTTTGGCTACGGTGTCGTCTTGCGAACCGGTATCCAGCACAATCACCTCATCTGCTTCGCCCATGGATGCCATCCAGGTGCTGACAAACGCACTTTCATTTTTGCAAATCGCGTATACGCAAATTTTCACTGGTTTTCCCCTTCTTCCTGTTCCGCTTCCAAAAGACCGGCTGCACGTAAACTTGCCAGCAAATGATTAAATTTGGATACAATATCATCCAGTCCCTGTGCATCCGAAACCGCCGTTATGTGTATGGATTTCTCTGGAATATCCTCGTCTTCTGCCGGTTCCCTGTCGGCATACGGAGCATTTACCATCGCCGGTGGGGTCCAGGATTCGCTGAACAAACCACCATATGTCTGCGGACCTTGCATACGGTTTTCCTCCCTTAAAACAAAACATTCTCTTTCATCTTATGCGTCATGGAAACTTTGGTTGCGTGGTTTTGCAGATGGACGTCTATCGCCCTACTCTTTTCCATATGTTATGGCACGGAATCGAAAAGGGAGGTTGGATAATATGAGTTCGGAACAAACTTTGCCCCAGGCTGCACTATATGTCCGTGTTTCCACGCAGGAACAGGCGACCGAAGGATATTCCATCCAGGCGCAGCTCGAGCGGTTGCGCGCCTATTGCACCGCTCGTGGCTGGCAGGTCGCCCACGAATATGTGGACCCTGGTTATTCGGGGGCCAAGCTCGATCGACCAGCGATACAGCAACTAATCGCCGATATCCGACAATCGGTCACTGATCTGGATGTTGTAGTTGTCTTTAAACTCGACCGTTTGAGCCGCAGTCAAAAAGACACCCTGTTTTTAATTGAGGATGTCTTTTTAAAAAATCAGATTAATTTTATCTCCATGAATGAAAGCTTTGATACCACTACCCCCTATGGGGTGGCTATGATCGGCATTTTATCTGCTTTCGCCCAGCTCGAACGGGAAAATATCAAACTACGTACCCAAATGGGCCTGGAAGAACGGGCCAAAGAGGGATATTGGCGCGGCGGTGGACATCCGCCGATCGGCTACCGGTATAACCCATCGACCGGCATTCTGCAAGTCCACCCCGATGAAGCCATGCAGATTCAAAAAATCTTCGATTTATTTGTCAATCAGCAAAAATCCTTGCGGCAGATTGCATTCCAAATGGCGCGTCAATATCCTGACCGTGCCGGTACCTACGCCAGTTCGTCAGACATCGCCCAAATTCTAAAGCGCAAGACTTACCTTGGATATGTCCCTTGGAAAGGACAATTTTATCCCGGCCGTCATGAACCTTTGATTTCGGTTTCGACCTTCTCACGGGCACAGCAGTTGCTCTACCAAGCATCACCCAAGGCCATATCCCGTCATGGCTTCCTATTGACCGGCCTCATTTGGTGTGGGCAGTGCGGCGCCCGGTATTATGCGATGGGAGCCTATCGCGGTCCCAAGGCGAACCGTACTCTTGTCCATACATATACCTGCTATTCGCGTGCCAAAACATCGCCAAAAATGGTGCGCGACCCGCATTGTAAAAATAAAAATTGGCCGGTGACCGATCTGGAAACGATCCTTTGGGACACTTGCTGCGCGCTGCACTGGAAAGCGTTCGACTTGCCGCAATCTTCTCTCGCTCCCACATCTGCCCAAATACAAAAGCGCCTATCGGAAATCGACCAGCAGATGGCGCGTCTTGTGGATTTATATGAGATGCAGCCCATGGACGAAATTACCGCTCGCTTGGAACGGCTACGGCGTGAAAAAAGCCGCTTGTCGGATGCACTCCGACAAGCGGCTCCTTCCCCATCGTTATCACATGCGAATACCCTGGAAGGAGAACAGGTTCGTGATCTCCTCCGGCATGCCACCTGGCAGCAAAAACAACGCATTCTTCGCACCTTGATCGACCGCATTGTGCTGCAAGGTGATACCATCGATATTTATTGGAATTTTTAAATCACGAAAACTCATTCCAAAGGGATAGCGTCCATTATCTCGGTCATGTTGCCGCCCATGGCCATTTTCTTTCCCATCTTCACTCTTTTAGAAGATGTTGGATATTTGCCGCGGGTTGCGTTTAACCTGGACCACGCTTTCTGCAAAGCACGCACCTGCGGCAAGCAAGCCCTTACCATGTGTAAGCGGACATATCGTGCCGAAAATATTAAAGCAGCGCTGAGAACATTCCCAGCGCTGCTTTTTTGGAGTGGCTCTGCATTTCCGCAAGAGTGGTTTGTGCTGCCATTTTACAGCCAGCATGGTGCTAAGCTCTGGGCGGCAGCTACCCTAAGGGGAAAAAGGATAAAAAGAATTCGCCTTTGGGGATAAGGCTTACACGCTTCGGCCTACGCCGTCCGAAACGCTTGGAAAACAATGATCGGGGATTATCGTGCATTTGTTTTCCATGGCCCTAGTATACGGAACGAAGATTAAAGGAACATGAAAACCCACCATTTATTTTTCAATTGGCAGCTTTACACAAAAAATCGCGTGACCATCTTGATAAGACATCCATATCTTTCCTTTTTGCATCTTGACCATGCTCTTGGCAATGGATAACCCCAGTCCATATCCGCTTTGCTCGGCACGTGCCGGGTCCAAACGATAAAACCGATCAAACAACTTTTCCGCTTGGTGCTCGGTAATCTTTGCCGAAGGGTTGGAAACGGTCAAAAGCGCATATCGAGTGGGCTCCCGCACCAAATTGACCTCAATTTTTCCGCCCGGCAGGGCATATTTTACCGCATTGTCCAGCAGGATATCCGACAGACGACGTAAATCGTCCGGATTGCTTAGCACAAAGCATGCAGGGGTAATATGACTTTCGATCTCCAAGCCATGTTCAAAAATCAGCGGTTCAAAGGTCAAAACGCTGCTTTCTACCGCGTCGCTCCAATCCATACGCTGCCGCGGCGCTGTCGAGATGGCAGCATCCGAACGCGCCAGAAAGAGCATGCTCTCCACCAAACGCCGCAGCCGCGTCCCTTCGACATGAATATTTTCAATCCAGCGAGCCGCCTGCGTCTTGTTGTCCGCCGGCGTTTGACGTTCCAGCATATCCGCATTGGACAAAATAACCGTTAGCGGGGTTTTCATCTCATGGGACGCATCGGCAATGAATTGTTTCTGCCGGTACCAAGCCTGCTCTACTGGCCGCACAGCCCAGTTTGCAAAAATCAAACTCAACAAGAAAAACACAACGATCGTACCGCTGCCAATCAAAATACTCGTTCCAAGGGTAGATAATTTGAGTTTTTGCTCAAATTCCAAGTCATGGCACGCAATTTTCCAGCCATCCGGCATCGGTTGCCGCAAATATCGCAGATTATACTGCGGCAACTCACCTTCCGTGTCGGGTTCTGCCAAAATTTCGTCAGTCAATTCGGTAGGGTCGACTGTAAAATGGACAGTATCACCCATGGCTTCGGTCACATTTCCCTCTTCATCTGTTACAAGCAGTAAATAAGGAAGGCCGATTTTCCCACTTTCCGGGTCGACCGGTTGATCGTCGAGCCGTATGGGC
>JAUMSA010000090.1 GCA_031293105.1 Butyricicoccus sp.
TAGGTCTATTTTACTCCGGCGATAACACCTCCATGATTTGCTCGGTCAACAAGGCTTGAAGTGAGAAAAACGGCACTGCATCCAAGCTGATTCCTGCTAAGAATTTGCTAATAGAACACCTTAAAAAGCGCGTTATAATGCGGCCTTTTGTGCGATTTTCATTACAAAAGCCTTGTACTCAGAGATATATTTTGAAAGAGAAATAATGGGAAGTTACATTCGGTTCGTACGTCATTGGCCACGCCCAACTCTTTGAAAATAAATACCTTTCGAAACCTTTGCAAAAAAGATTCCACGCAGCAGAAGAACTTCCACGCATTCCGGATGATCTCGGCGCTTGGGAATATCTCCGGAATCAGGATCAACGGCTGGCCGAGATCGTTCAGTATATAAAAAACTTGACAAATTATCCATTGTGTTTCAACCAGCAAGCCGACTACTATCCGCTTGGGGAGAAAATGTTTTCTGCGATGCCGGCTGAATTGGAACAGGCAGGTCGATTCATTTTTGTTGAGTATTTCATCGTAGAACCAGGTCTTATGTGGGATACAATGGTAGAAATCCTGGCAAGAAAAGCGGCATCCGGGGTGGATGTACGGGGTATTTACGATGACTTGGGCAGTATATCAACTTATAATCCGGGTAATGTGCGCGAATTGAAGCGGAAAGGAATCCTCGGCATCGCGTTTAACCCTTTGATCTTTATGAAGGGCACGCTGAATTATCGTGACCATCTGAAAATGCTGGTTATTGATGGAAAGGTTACCTTCAGTGGTGGCATCAATCTTGCAGATAATACATCAACCATGTGAAAAAACATGGACATTGGAAGGACATTGGTTTTCGGCTCACCGGTCAGGCGGTACAAAGCTATACGCAAATGTTCGTCTATTTTTGGAACACATTTTCAAACGATCCGATTCCCGGTTCTCGGATGGAGCTTCCTATGTCCTCTGCATCTTCAGGCAGCGAAAAGGGTTGTGTTTTTAGTTACTACGATTCGCCACTCAATGGAATTGCCATTAGCAATGAGCTTTATACGAAATTGCAATCCATAGCGACGGAATCCGCGTGGTTTGATACCCCATACCTGATGCTTGGGGAATCGCTGATTCGCGCCTTTGTACGGACGGGCGGCTCGCCGTGGTGTGGATGTTCGGATCATCATGCCCGGGATCGCAGATAAAAAATTGTATTTCGTATGTTTCGGAGTTACTATGCAACCCTGCTCCAGGCTGGTGTAAAAATTTACGAATACACCCCCGGTTTTGTTCATGCAAAGGGGTGTCTCATTGATGGGAAGGTTGGAATCATCGGAACGGTAAATCTGGACTACCGCAGTTTGTTTCTCCATTTTGAAAACAACATCATCTTTTACCGCGCTCCAATTCCGGAAGCCTTCCAAGCAGACTTTTTGCAAACACAAAAACAATGTGAAGAAAAGACCCTGCAAAATATAGGATTGAGTTTTCATAAATTGATTGTCGATGGCGTATTGCGTATTTTGCCCCACTTTGTTGATCTTTTGGATGGAACAGATGCGCTTCCCTTCCATGATGTGTGATATAATCATTCGCAAGCGAATAATTATATCACACGGTTCCCATGAAATCAAATTTTTTGAAAAGCCTGCGCTTACGCACGGTTGCGAATTAGAAAATGATTCCTGGTGTGGTCGGCGTCTCCGTCGCAGGTACACAGGCCAAAGATAAAGGCATGGACTTTGGGCAGCTTTTTCGCAAAATTCGCCATGATCTCCGGCGCGTTCCAAGTGTAGACCGTAAAGACAAATCCGGCCTGCCCAGTATGCGTCCGATTTGGCCGTTCGTTCGGAACAACTTTAGAAGACAGGCATGTTTTTTGGCTAGGGTACGCATAAGATTAGGGCTTTGGGCAGATTTTGTGATACAATAGAAAAAATGCGTAAAAACGGGAGGCAGCCGATATGTATATCTATGGTCTGGGACAGAGCCTGACCCTTCTGGAAGGGACACCGGCGCCGGGGACAGCGGTGGTCTATCTGCTTTCCTCCAAGGAACTGGATCGGAATCCCCAGCTGCCGGGACTGGAGGGAGTGCTCCACCATACCCCCAGCGCCCGGGACGCGCGGGTATGCAAGGTGGATGTGCGCCGAGACTGTCTCAGCGGTACGGTGGTGGTTCCGCGCCGGGGACGGGAGGGAGACTGGGTGGCCTTTGGCTATCTGCTCACCCGGGACCGCGCGGTATTGTGTGATGACACCGGAACGGCTCACGCTGTCCTGAAGCGTCTGGGAAAGGAGAAGCGCTGGCGGGAAAACAGTCCGGGGCGGTTCTTCTGTGAATTTTTGGAGCAGCTGCTGGTTCGGGACCTGCACCATCTGGAGGAGTTGGAGGATCAGCTGTCTCAGTTGGAAGACGGCGTGCTGGCGGGAGAACTGGAGGGTTTCAACGCTGCTCTCTCCCCGCTGCGCAAGCAGGCCCTGAGTTGGCTGCGGTATTACACCCAGCTAGATGGCGTAGCCTGTGAACTGGAAAGCAATGAGATTGGCCTTTTCTCCCCCGAAGAGCAGCGGATGTTCCATATGCTGGAGAAGCGGTTGGCCCGCCTGCGGGACGAAGCGCAGCTGCTGCGGGAGTACTGCCTGCAAGTACGGGAACTGTTTCAAGCCGAGCTGGACATCCGGCAGAACCGCATCATGAAGATCCTCACCATCGTCACCACGGTCTTTCTGCCCCTGTCCCTGGTGGCTGGGTGGTACGGCATGAACTTTACCGGCATGCCCGAGCTCAGCTGGAACTACGGCTATCCGGCGGTGATTGCGGGCAGTGTAGTCATTGTGCTGCTGACCCTCTGGATTATGAAAAAGAAAAAGTTCTGGTAAAGCCAAGCGGACTGCGGACGGAATGCGGTCAGGTGCTGGCAGAAAATCCCGCCCTTTTCCGGTGGGGGAATCTTCCACCCGCACGGGCATTTCTCCAAAATTAGCACCACCGGCGTGACCGGGCGGTTTCCCTATTCAAATTTTCGGTCGTACAGCACAGCGGCTATCAATACCACAAAGCACGAGCCGGCGTTGTGTACCAGCGCGCCGGTAGTCGGATTTAACAGCTGGAGAAGCGAGAGCACAATCGCGGCAAAGTTTATGCACATGGACAGGATAATGCTGAACCGAATGGTGGCAACCGTCGCATTGGACAGCCGTTTCAGATACGGGATTTTCGCAATATCATCGCTCATCAGCGCAATGTCTGCGGCATCGATGGCAATGTCGCTTCCCATCTCGCCCATGGCTACACTCACATCCGCGGTTTTGAGGGCCGGTGCGTCATTGACGCCATCGCCGATCATGCAGACCGTATGGTGCGCGCCCTGCCAGGCTTCGATCGCCTGCACTTTTTCTTCGGGCAGCAAGTCTGCCCGGACTTCGGATATACCGACCTGTTCTGCAAAGTAGTTGGCCGTTTGCGCATGATCTCCGGTCAAAAGCACCGTTTTTGTGTGCATGGAACGCAGCCGAGATACCATCGCTTTGGCTTCCGGGCGCAGCACATCAGACAGGGCGATCACCCCCATGCACGTTGTCCCGCTCGCAACAAGAATGGAAGCCTTGCCCTGCATGCGCAGCTTTGCCAGAACGCTCTGCGCCGCCTGGTCGATGACAACCCCGTGTTCCATCAGGAATTTTTCATTGCCGCATCGCAGTTTTTTCCCGGAAACCTCTGCATAAATCCCTTTTCCGGCCGTCATGTGGAAACCAACGGATTCCATTCGGGATACCCCTTTGCGGTCGGCGCAGGAAACCACGGCCTTTCCCAGCGGATGCTCGCTTTTGGCCTCGGCGGAAGCGGCGAAAGCCAAAAGCGATAGTTCATCCAGATCTTTTTCAAAGGAGAAAATGTCGCTGACCTCTAAGCGGCCGTAGGTCAGGGTACCCGTTTTATCCAAGGCAATCGTATCCACTTTCCCCATTTTTTCAAGGGCTTCCCCCGATTTGATGATGACACCATGCTTGGTCGCCTGCCCGATGGCCGCCATGATCGCGGTAGGCGTGGCAAACACAAAGGCACAGGGGCAGAAAACAACCAGCACGGTGACAGCCGTTACCAGGTTTCCGGTTCCCAGGTATGCGCCGATTGCAATGAGGAGCGCAACCGGTACCAGCCAGCTTGCCACCTTGTCGGCGATTCGCTGCATGGGGGCCTGCTTATTTTCCGCGTCTTGCACCATGCGAATCAGCTTCTGCAAGGAGCTGCCTTCGCCGACCTTCGTGGCCACGATATCCATGGCGCCAAAGCGGTTGATGGTGCCGCAAAATACGTCGTCGCCCACCGTTTTGTCAACGGGAAGGGATTCCCCGGTTAGAATCGACTGGTCGACGGACGTGTCCCCGGCCTGGATTTTCCCGTCCACGGGAATGGTTTCTCCGGGGAGAACCCGTAGGATGTTGCCTTGCCGGATTTCCTCTGCCGGGATCATTTCCTCTTTGCCGTCCCGCAGCCTGCGCCCTTGCGTTGGCGTGAGACGAATCAGTTTTTGCAAGCCTTTCTTGGCCCGGTTTGTTGTCCGTGCTTCCAAAATCGCGCCGATCGCCATAATG
>JAUMSA010000118.1 GCA_031293105.1 Butyricicoccus sp.
GCATGTGCCATCGCGCCAAACAGGACGGGAAACAGGCCAATCGCGGTACCACGCAGCCGCACGGGGCCTTTGCGGTGGCTGATGAGCAGCGCAGCCAGGGCAAACAGCGCAGGCGGCAGGACATACAGGCCGTAGCCGATCAGGCTGCCCAGGCCGGTGCGCGCCATGCGCAACACGGCGCCATCCTGCTGCACCAGCGTCAGCAAGACTAGGATGCCGAGCACGCCATAGATCATGCCCCAGACCGGACGGGGCAAGTAGCTATCCGGTGCGGCATCTTTGGCACGCTGCGAAGCACTCGTACGCTTTTTTGTGGTTTTTGTGGACTTTTTGGTTTGTGCCAAAATATCACCTCGTTTGGTGGGATGCATATCAGAATTGGTAAAAAAGCAGCCTGGCCAAAATAGGCCGGCGCATAGGAATACAGTATAATGATACCACATTTTCTTTGGCATTTCCAGGCGAAAATCGGGCGCATTGTTTTTTCCTGTTTTGTTAAAACCATGCAATCATATCCTGTGATTTTGTTAAATTTTCCGCTTTGCATAAAAAAATGCCCGTTCCTTTTGGAACGGGCATTTTGAATTTCAGCTTACTTGGATGCCTTGGCTTCCTTGACAGCCTCGATCATCATCGGAACAACCTTGAACAGGTCGCCGCAGATGCCGTAGTCAGCTACGTCGAAGATCGGAGCCGAATCAGACTTGTTAACAGCTACGATGCACTCGGAATCCTGCATGCCAGCCTTGTGCTGGATTGCGCCGGAGATACCCAGAGCAACATACAGCTTCGGATGTACGGTCTTGCCGGTCTGGCCAACCTGATGGTCAGCGCTCAGCCAGCCAGAGTCGATGGCTGCACGAGAGCCGCCGACAACGCCGCCGAACTCAGCTGCCAGCTCTTCTGCCAGCTTGATGCCGCCTTCTACGTCCTTGGAGATACCACGGCCAACCGATACAACAACGTCAGCGCCGGTCAGGTCAACCAGTTCCTTGGCTTCCTTGACGATCTCGGTGACCTTGGTCTTGATGTCTGCATCGGACAGGGAGAAGTTCAGCTTCTCAACCTTAACAGCATTTGCCTTAGCTTCGTCGTATGCGCCCTTCTTCAGAACGCCCGGACGAACGGTTGCCATCTGCGGGCGGAAACGCGGGCAGATGATGGTTGCCATCAGGTGACCGCCGAATGCCGGACGGGTCATCTTCAGGTTGCGGTCTTCACGGTTCAGAGCATCCAGCTGTGCCTGCGGCAGAGTAGAAGCTTCCTTCAGGAAGGCTGCGTACTTCTCTACGTCTACGTCCAGATGGGTGCAGTCTGCGGTCAGGCCGGTATGCAGGCGAGCTGCGCAACGCGGGCCCAGGTCACGGCCGATGTTGGTTGCCGCGATCAGCATGATCTCCGGCTTCTTCTCCATAACCATGTCGCAGATTACCTTTGCGTAAGCATCGGTGGTGTAGGTTTCCAGCAGGTCGTCTTCACATACCAGAACCTTATCAGCGCCATAAGCGCCCAGTTCCTTGGCCATAGCGTCGCCTACGCCCTTGCCGCCCAGCAGCAGGCCGCATACCTCTACGCCCATGTCGTCTGCCAGCTTGCGCGCCTCAGAAATCAGCTCCAGTACGGTCGGCTGCAGCTTGCCCTGGCGCTGTTCACAAAATACCCATACGCCGGAAAAATCGGCCAGGTTGGTGTTGTTAAATTCAGCCATTGTTCAAGTTTCTCCTTTCGACTTAGATAATGTGCTTCTTCAGCAGTTCAGCAGCCAGCTCTGCGCAGGTGTTCTTGTCCGCGCCTTCCAGCATGCGGCCCTGGCCCTTCTGCGGCGGGGTGAACGACTTGAAGATGTTAGTGGGAGAACCCTTCAGGCCAATGGTTGCGGGATCGATCAGCGGATCGTCCTTCAGGGTGTTGTAGTCATATACATCGACCGGCTTGTTGTAGCAGTCGAAGATGCCGCCAACCGACATGTAACGGGGCTCGTTGAGCTCCTTGATGCAGGTCAGCAGGCACGGGGTCTGGGTCTCGATGGTCATGTAGCCATCTTCCAGCATACGCTTTACGGTAACCTTTGCGCCGTCCTTCTTGATTTCGGCAGCATAGGAGATCTGCGGGATGTTCAGCTTTTCAGCGATCTGCGAACCAACCTGAGCGGTGTCGCCGTCGATTGCCTGACGGCCGCACAGTACCAGGTCGTCGTCGTTGAGGCCAATCTTCTTGATCGCAGCAGCCAGGATCTGGGAGGTTGCGAAGGTGTCCGAACCACCGAATTCACGGCCGGATACCAGTACGCCACGGTCAGCGCCCATGGCCAGCAGCTCACGCAGCATGCCTTCTGCCGGAGGGGGACCCATGGTTACAACGATTACTTCGCAGCCGGTGTTGTCCTTCAGGGCCAGCGCTGCTTCTACGGCGTTCTTGTCGTCCGGGTTGATGATGGTGGCCATCGAAGCACGGTTCAGCGTGCCGTCCGGATTTACCGCTACCTTACCGGAGGTGTCCGGTACCTGCTTTACACAAACGATAACTTTCATGATTTCAGTTTTCCTCCCTTGATTACTTCTTGAGAACCTCGCGGGCGATAACCATACGCTGTACCTGGGAAGTGCCCTCGTAAATTTCGGTGATCTTTGCATCGCGCATCATGCGTTCCATCGGGTACTCACGGATGTAACCGTAGCCGCCGTAGATCTGTACGCACTTGGTGGTAACGTCCATAGCAACTTCCGCTGCGAACAGCTTCGCCATAGCAGCTTCCTTGGTGTACGGAAGGTCATGGTCCTTATTGAAAGCAGCGCGGCGAACGAGCAGGCGAGCTGCATCGATCTTGGTGGCCATGTCGGCTACCATCCACTGCAGGCCCTGGAACTTGTCCAGGCTGCGGCCGAACTGTACGCGCTCCTTCATGTACTGAACAGCCTTGTCCAGTGCGCCCTGTGCCAGGCCCAGTGCCTGGGATGCGATACCGATACGGCCGCCGTCCAGGGTGGTCATAGCGATCTTGAAGCCGCCGTTTTCCTTGCCGAGCAGACGGTCTGCCGGAAGCTTCATGTCTTCAAAGATCAGCTCCGAAGTCTGGGAGCCGCGGATACCCATCTTGTGCTCGATCTTACCGATCTTGAAGCCCGGGTCATCCTTATCAACGATAAATGCCGAAATGCCGTGGTTGCCCTTGGACTTATCGGTCATCGCAAAGATTACATATGTATCAGCAACGCCGCCGCCGGTGATGAACACCTTGGAGCCGTTGATCAGCCAGCTGCCGTCTTCCTGCTTTACAGCAACGGTCTGCTGAGCTGCCGAGTCGGTACCGGCATTGGGTTCGGTCAGACCGAAAGCGCCGGTCTTATGGCCGTCGATCAGCGGGCGGAGCCACTTTTCCTTCTGCTCCGGGGTGCCGTACTTGAAGATCGGCCAAGCGCCCAGGGTTGCGTGGGACGACAGGATACAACCGGTGGTGCCGCAGAACTTGGATGCTTCTTCGATTGCGATCGAGTAGCAGATGGTGTCGCCGCCGGAGCCGCCCAGTTCCTTCGGGAACTGAATGCCCATCAGACCATACTTACGGAGCTTTTCCACCGTTTCCATCGGGTAACGCTCCTGCTCGTCGATCTCAGCCGCGATCGGCTCGATCTCGTTTACCGCAAACTCACGGCAGAGCTTCTGCATCATTTCCTGCTGTTTTGTAAGCCTAAAATCCATGCTGTGAAACCTCCCAAAATTTTATTCCTTCATGAATTTCCATACGCGGGTCTTGCCTCTTTATAGCCAGACCAGCGTACGCGCATGCTCAAGTAAGCACATCCATCGACCGCCTCTTCTTCCGGGTCCGCGGAGGATGGTTCAGCGCCGTCTTTCTACTATAAAGGACCTGTATAGGGCGCGCTTTTTCGCGCGTCTATGACTATTATAACGCATCCAAAAAGTTTGTCAAGAATTTAACGGCGCATTTTTGGAGAAATAAAACAAAAGAAAAAGCACAATTTGCGCATTCTTGCGCACCTTTTCACAACTTGTCTAAAATTTCACAATTCTTACCCAAAACTTCACAAAAAGAAAATTTTATGTAAAACAAAAACGCCCATCCAAAAGGATGCGCGTTGTCTGATATGCCCGGGCAGCAGCGCCCGGTTCAAGCGGATGCCCGCTTGCCGGTCGTCCATCCATAACCGGCCAAAAAAGCGGCCGCATGGACCACCCATGCGGGGCAGCGGATTTCCAACATGCGCAGCAGCGGCGGCAGCGCGCTAGCCAGGATGCCGCTCCACCGCAGCACAAAGAACAGCACAAACAGCAGCAAGACGATGCGAACACCCAAAACAATCTTGTTCCGCCCCCACACCGGCAAGGGGAAACACAGACCGCACAGCAGCGCCGATGCGGTTGCCAGGACGCCGGGCAGCAGATTGGGCATCATGGGGACGGAAGTCGAAATCGCGAGGTTCCTTGCAAACACGGCAAACTCCACGCTGGAAAACGCCATGTAGGCCACCAGCCAGACAATCGCAAGCCATCGTTTCATCGTGCAGCCCCTTCTTCCTGTTGTCCATCTGTTTGTTATGTGGTTTCCTGCTTGCAGTGTACTATATTTGGA
>JAUMSA010000155.1 GCA_031293105.1 Butyricicoccus sp.
ACCTCCTTGGTGATGGTCACGCTTTCAATATCGTCGTCCGAAGGAATTTCAAACATGATATTGGTCATCACTTCTTCCAGCACGCCACGCAGGCCGCGAGCGCCTGTTTTACGTTCAACCGCAATTTTGGCTACTTCCACCAAAGCATCTTCATCAAAGGACAGCTCGACATCGTCCAGTTCAAACAGCTTCTTGTACTGCTTGACCAGGGCATTCTTGGGCTCGGTCAGAATGCGTACCAAAGCGTCCTGGTCCAGGCTGTCCAAGCTGACGATGGCCGGCAGACGGCCGATCAGCTCGGGAATCAGACCGAACTTCATCAGGTCGTGCGGCTCGATTTTATCCAGCAATTCGGAGATATCGGCTTCCTTCCGGCTCGTGACCGTTGCGCCGAAACCCAAGCCCTGCTTGCCGGTGCGGTTCTGGATGATCTTCTCGATGCCGTCAAACGCACCGCCGCAAATAAACAGGATGTTGGTGGTATCGATCTGGATAAAGTCCTGATGCGGATGCTTGCGACCACCCTGCGGCGGTACATTGGCCGTCGTACCTTCCAGCATCTTGAGCAGTGCCTGCTGCACGCCTTCGCCCGATACATCGCGGGTGATCGACGGGTTTTCGCTCTTGCGGGCAATCTTATCAATTTCGTCGACATAGATAATGCCGCGCTGCGCCAGTTCGACGTCAAAGTCAGCCGCCTGAATCAGTCGCAGCAAAATATTTTCCACATCTTCGCCGACATAGCCGGCTTCGGTTAAGGTAGTTGCGTCCGCAATGGCGAACGGCACCTGCAAGGTCTTGGCCAATGTCTGCGCGAGCAGCGTCTTGCCCGAACCCGACGGCCCCAGCATCAGGATGTTACTTTTCTGCAATTCCACGTCGTCACCGCCGCGGAAAATGCGCTTATAGTGGTTATATACCGCGACCGAAAGCGCAACCTTGGCACGATCCTGCCCGATGACATATTCATCGAGCACGGCTTTGAGCTGCTTTGGCGTCGGAAGTGTTTCTGGCGCTTCCAGCGGCGCTTCGTCCATCGCTGTGTTCATGCCCAGTTCTTCCTCCAGAATGCTGGAGCAGATGCCGATGCACTCGTCGCAGATATAAACGCCCGGTCCGGCGATCAGCTTGCGGACCTTGTTCTGCGGCTTGCCGCAAAAAGAACATTTCAGCGTTCTAGTTTCATCTTTGTTTGCCATCATTTACCTCTCATTTCCGACCCAGAGCGCCTTCGCCTTGCTCTGTCAGGTGGATTCCAGAAAACCGCTCCCCCGCCCGGGCACGAGGCAAAGGCGCGCCCAGCGGTGCAGCGGTCACAAAAAACGGAAGATCGATTACCGTTTTTCAAATACCTTATCGATCAGGCCGTATTCGAGCGCTTCCTGTGCGCTCATGAAGTTGTCACGCTCGGTGTCTGCGGTCACAATATCGACCGGCTTACCGGTATTCTCGGACAAAATATGGTTCATGCGCTTTTTAATGGTTTCCAGTCGCTTGAGGTGGATTGCCATATCGGTAATCTGACCCTGGGTACCAGCCGACGGCTGATGGATCATGATTTCCGCATTGGGCAGCGCATAGCGCTTGCCCTTGGCACCTGCTGCAAGCAGGAATGCGCCCATCGAAGCCGCCATACCAATGCAGATAGTCGAAACATCGCACTTGATATAGTTCATGGTGTCATAGATCGCCATGCCGGCTGTTACCGAACCGCCCGGACTGTTGATATAGAACGAAATGTCCTTATCCGGGTCCTGTGCTTCCAGATACAGAAGCTGCGCCACGACCAGAGAAGCCGTTACATCGTTCACCTCTTCGGACAGGAAAATGATGCGGTCATTCAGAAGCCGCGAATAAATGTCATAGGATCGTTCGCCGCCACGGTTGGTCGGCTCAATGACCATAGGTACCAAACTCATAAACTTGGTTCTCCTTTCGATATCCTTCGTTTCTATGGATGCACCTACTGCCCTTTTCCCCGAAAGATATGTAAAGGCAAGAGATTATTCCTTATCGGACGCTTCTTCCTTCTCTACCTTTTTTACTGCCTTTGCATTGGTTCTCAGCACCTCGATCGCACGATCGATCTTGAGGTCTGCGGTCAGCGCTTCTGCCGGCATTGCCTTCTTGATCTGGTCAAGCTCCATGCCGTAGCGCTCTGCCAGCTTCTTGAACTCGTCTTCCAGCATCTCGTCGGTGATCTCGATGTTCTCCAGCTCAGCAACCTTCTTCAGTGCCAGACGGCCCTTGACCTGCTTCTCGGCCTGCTCACGGAACATGTTACGGAAAGTGGGAACGTCGGTGCCAGTTGCCTTGAGGTAGCCCTCGAGGTTCATGCGCTGCATCTGCAGACGGTATTCAAAATCACGGATGATGGTGTCGATCTGCTGCTCGATCATCGCATCCGGGATGTCAGCCTGCATGCCTTCGACTACCTTGTCGATGATGTTCTGCTCGAACTCGCGGTCTGCTTCCGCATTCTTGGCATTAACCAGGCGCTCCTTAACTTCCTTCTTCAGGTCAGCCAGAGTTTCTGCGGTTTCGGAAACGTCCTTGGCAAACTCGTCGTCGATTGCCGGCGTGATGGTTTCCTGTACCGACAGAACCTTGCACTTAAAGACAGCTTCCTTGCCAGCCAGATCTTCTGCGGTGTAGTCCTCCGGGAAGGTCACGGTAACGTCCTTCTCGTCGCCAGCCTTGCAGCCGATCAGCTGATCTTCAAAGCCCGGGATAAAGGTGCCGGAGCCCAGCTTGAGCGGATGATTTTCGCCCTTGCCACCCTCGAAAGCAACGCCGTCCAGGAAGCCTTCGAAGTCGATGTGTACGGTATCGTTCTTCTTCGCTGCACGCTCAACGGTCTCGGTGCGTGCAAAACGCTGTGCCATGCGCTCGAGTTCTGCCTTTACGTCCGCAGCCATAACCTTGACTTCAGCACGCTCGGCCTCGATGCCCTTGTACTCGCCCAGGGTTACTTCGGGTTCTACCGGAACCTTGCACAGCAGAACAACCGAACCGGAATCGGTCATATCCTGGATTTCGACATCAGCCTGTGCGATGGGCTCGATCTTTGCTTCTTCAATCGCCTTTTCGTAAACTTCCGGATAGCAGATGTTCAGGGCGTCTTCAAAGAATACACCGTCGCCGTACAGGCTCTCGATCAACTTGCGAGGTGCCTTACCCTTACGGAAGCCCGGAACGGTGATCTTCTTGCCGTTTTTCTTGTATGCCTTTTCCTTCGCGGCTTCGATCTCCTCGGCGGAAATTTCAACGGTCAGAGCAACAATGCTCTTCTCCTGCTTTTCAATATTCTTCAGTTCCATTTTAGTTTATTCCTCCTAAAAATGTATCCAACCTATTCTATCAGATTATGCGCGGGATTTCTAGCCCATTTTTCGGATTTTTTCTTATTTTTTTAGCAAAACCGGGGTGAAATCCACATGGTCGCCCGAAACCAGCTTAAATTCAATGCCTTCATGCACCCCTTCGACCGCCCATTTCAGGCTGGCCGAATGCAGGTGGCCATAGATGCAACGGGTCACGCCATAGCGCTGTAAGAGCTCGATAATCTCCCCGCAGCGGAAATTGGCATAGAGCGGCGGGTAATGCAGGAAACAATATTTCTCCCGCACCCCCAGCGCGTCGGCGGCTTTGAGCGAGGTTTCCAGACGCATCAGTTC